>JAZQOM010000015.1:0-27735 GCA_045627885.1 Eubacteriales bacterium | reverse complement strand
AAATTTTTTGTAAACTGTAAAAATTAACACAGGTTTAGAAAAGAGGAATGACGGGCTTTATTAGCCCGTCATTATTGCCTTTTTCCGTTCTTTTCCTCTGTCGTACATTTGTACGCCGACGAAGAAAAGAACGAAAAATATTACTTCGTTTTCAGCACTCTGTCAGTCTGCTGACTTTGTCAGCAGACTGAATCGGTTTTGCATTTGCAAAACCGATTTTTTCTTAATATTCGACTTCTGTGCCGATAGGCGCTTCCAAAAGCTCGGGGTTTTCGAGCAGAGTTTTGAGAAGCCGCACGGTCTTTGAATAATACTGTCCGTCGGCTATCCGCTCGTCAATCGTAAGTCCGACATCGACGCTCGACTTCATTGTAACATTTCCGTCTTCGTCATAAAACGGGCGGACTTTTCTCTCCCCGATTGCCACGAATACGGAGTTCGTGCCCCAGTTTGTCAGGTGATGATAGCCGCTGTGCAGCTTTATCGAGCCGAGATTCGTGAGCACTACCGAGCAGTAATACGGGTCGGTTTCGATAAGCGACTTCGGTACCCAGCCGTGCACATCAAGTCTTGTTATCACCCACACGATGAATTTTGAAATGAATCGCGGCATCTTATTGAAGATGTCCATTTCGTCGCTCGACTTGTCCACCTTGCCGCTTCTTGTCGATTTTTTGCATTTTTCGATGTCGGCGCGAATCGAATCGAGCGTGGAGCTTTCGTCCGAGTGAATGACGGCAAGCCCCTCGGCGCCGTTATCCTTGAATTCCTTTTTAACCACAAATGCTGCGGTTATCTCGTTTCGCTGATAGGTGTTCTTGTTTGCGATAAAGCGGTTCATTTTAGGTCTCAGATACAGGCATTTCATCATAGCGGTAACAATCAGCTGAAACAGCGTGTATTTGTCCTCGGGATTTGCGTCGTTCTTTTTTGCAAGGTAGGCGTTTGCGTTGGTTAAGTCAATGAGCTCGGAAATAAATGCCTCGTTGTCACACCTTTTCGGGTACAAGAGCGGAACGATAAAGTGCATTCCGTCAAGGTCTCTTATAAGTGTGCCGTCTTTTCTGTCGCCGAAGCGACGCTTTGTGTTCCCCATCTGTTTTTTACCTTTCCCAAATTTATATAAAGCTTCAGATTCTCGGAAGCTCTATTCCCATTTCCTTGGCGGTTTCGTCGAGAATGTCAAGCGCTCTTGCAATCTGCTCCGGCTTATGCTCGGATATCACGCAGAAGCGCAGTCTTGCCTTGTTCTTCGGCACAGCGGGGAATACCGCCGGCGGAACAAACACGCCTTTATCCGAAAGCGCAACCGAAAGCGCATAAGCGTCCTCGTCCTTGCCGACAAGAACGGGCAGTATCGCCGTTTCTCCGGCAAGGCAGATATCGAAGCGATGCTTTTTTGCTTCTTCGGCAAAGCATTTGATGTTGGAGTGCAGTCTTTCGATGATGCTCGGGTCTTCCCTCAAAAGCCGTATCGCTTCAAGCGATGCCGCCGCAAGAACGGGCGACAGTCCGACCGAGAAGACGAATCCCGGAACATTGTATCTCAAATATTCGACAAGGCATCTCTTGCCCGCGATGTAGCCGCCGCAGGTGCCGAGTCCCTTTGAAAGCGTGCCCATCTTTATATCAATATCGTCGGGAGCAAGTCCGAAATGCTCATCCACGCCGCCGCCCGTCTTGCCGAGCACGCAGGCCGAATGTGCTTCGTCTACCATAAGGAAGCAGCCGTATTTTTTCTTTATTCTGACATATTCGGGAATCGGCGCGATATCGCCGTCCATACTGTATGCGCCCTCCACGACGATAAGCACTTTTTCGTAGCGGTTTCTGCAAAGAGACAGAATCTTGTCGAGTGCCGCCGTGTCATTGTGCGGGAACGGGCGTGATTCCGAATCCGAGAGCCTGCATCCCTCGTGAACGCTGTTGTGCGCAAGTGCGTCGTAGAGAATAAGGTCGTTTTTGCCGCAGAAATTGCCGACTACCGTTACATTGGTCGAATGGCCGCCGACAAGCACAACGGCGTCCTCGGCGTGCTTCCACTCGGCTATCGCCTGCTCGAGCGCTTCGTGAATCTTCTTTTCGCCGCCGAGCAGTCTGCTTCCGGAGGCGGATGTGCCGTACTTGTCTGCCGCCGCCTTTGCCGCCTTTATCGTCTCGGGGCGTCCGGACATTCCGACATAGTTATATGAGCCGAAGTTGAGCACTTCCTTTTCGCCGTTCATAAGCGATACATCGTAAAGCGGCGATTCGTGGCACACGAAGTAGGGATTTCTCTCGCCCGTGGTCGCAAGTCTGTGCTCGAAATTCTTATATTCGGGGCTGTCCTCGAATCTCGTTATGGGCGTTACGCTGCCGCTCTTTTCGGGAGCGCTGACATTACCCGTGCGTATGGAATCTATCTTGTCGAGAATCTTTCTCGCCGTCAGGCATTCCGCGTATTGCTCCTCGGGAATGGTCACGCCGAATTTTTCCTCTATCTTTATCGCCATTTCAATCGTCATAAGGCTGTCGCCGCCCAAATCGGCGATGATATCGGAATCCGCGCCGACCTTTGCAAGCTCAAGCGAAAGCGTTTCGGCAATTATTTTTCTTACCTCTGTAAGCTCTTCGCGCTCGGAGCCCGCCTTTGCTTTTTTAACCTTTTCCGTCTTCTTTTTTGCCGCGGTGTTCACGGTAAGCGGCTTATAATCGTCGGGATTTTCGGAAATATCCTTCGCAAGCTCGCCTCTGCGGACTTTTATCGTCGCGGCAACGGGAAGCTCCTTTGCGGTTACGAGAAATCTGTTTACTCTCGAATTTGCGCGGACAGAGGCGTTTGCCTCCGACGCCGTATTTGTCAGTCTTTCGATAAAATCCGCGTCGTTTATGTTTTCGCCCACGGAAACAACGAGCGTGATGTATTCCTTTTCGTCCTTACTTGTGCCCAAAACCGTGTATTTGCCGAATGCGTCTACCGCGGCGAAGGCGTCCTCAATCTCGTCGGGATAAACATTCTCGCCCGACGGGCCGATTATCATATCCTTTACTCTGCCCTCTATCCACATTCTTCCCTCGTCGCCGAGACGGACTACATCGCCCGTGGCAAAATATCCGTCCTTGTCAACATCGGCGGCAACGAGCTTGCCGCCCGTGAGTCTGCCGATGTGCATCGCCTTGGAGCGAACAAGAAGCTCTCCGCGATTTTCGTCGTCGCCGTCGGGGATAAGCTTGTATTCGCAGATGGGAAGCGGCAGTCCGACGCTGCTCGTCATACGGCTTTCGAGGTCAATCTTGTTTT
The DNA here is from genome assembly GCA_045627885.1 of Eubacteriales bacterium. Taxonomy (GTDB): domain Bacteria; phylum Bacillota; class Clostridia; order Oscillospirales; family CAG-272; genus CALCTE01. The sequence goes on along the minus strand of JAZQOM010000015.1, from coordinate 24,455 downwards.
CGTATGATGTAATTGCAATCTCGGTCATTCCGTAGCCGACCGTTACGGCGTAGCCGAGAGAATTTAAGAGCTTTGCGTGCTTTGCGGGAATGTGCGCGCCGCCGACAACTATCTGAATAAGGCTGTCGCCGAACAGATTTGCGTTGACCTTGGAGAAAATCTTGTGCGCAAGCTCAAGTCCTTTTCTCGGGTCTTTTTTCTGCGCGTCGAGAGAGCGCTTCTGCATGAGCTTGAAAGCGGCTCTGTTTATCGGGCTCTGCTTTTCGAGATTCTTCATAACGCCCGACGAAATTCCGTTTGCAAGCATGGGTACCGCAAGTATCATCTGCACCTTAGTCTTGCGGCAGGTGGAGAGAATAGTCTGCGGCGCTCTGTCCTTAAGATAAATCTGCGGAAACTGCTGGAACGGAGTTGTTATGATGTTGGTCATAAGTCCGAAAATATGGTTTAAGGGCAAAAAGCTGAGCGTTCTTATCGGGCCCTCCTCGGCGCAGGTGAGGCAGGGGTAGGGCTGATGGTCTATAAATCCGATGACCTGACAGCAAATACCCGCTCCGTCGTAGACGAATACGCGGGATGTAGCCGTTGTGCCGGATGTGCAGACGGCAACTCTGTCCGCCCACTCGGTTCTGTGGCTCTCCGGCTCGTCGTTTGATATATCGTACTCCGGAGCGTCAAGAAGCTCGTCGGGACTTAACTGTTTTGCGTCAATATCGCGCTTCTTTGCACAGATAAGAGCATCCGCTCCCGCCTCGCTCATAAGATAGGCAAGCGTTCTGTCGGGAAGCGACGGGTCAAGAAGCAGCGGCTCTCTTCCGGCGGCAAGGAGTCCCCAGAAAAGCTGTGCCCAGCGGGGATTTGTGTCTACAGCGATACCGACTCTGCCCGAAACCGAGCCGAAGTTGAGCTCCTTTACTTTTTTTGCGACCGCATACACCCTTTTGTAAAGGTGAGCGTAATTGTAGGAGCATTCGTTGTCTCCGTCAAGCCATATCGCAAATGTGCTTTCTCTGTCGCTGCAAAGAATGTTGAAAAATCCGAATAATGTGGAATCCTTCTTGAGAAGGTCCCGTCTTTCGTACCTTGTCACCGAAAAGACCTCTTTCCTGAAATAATGTGATTTTTTGCCGTATTACTCGGCTTTTTCTTCTTTTGCTTTTTGCGCCGCTATCTTCGCAAGCTCTTCTTCCTCCAAAACTCTGTACGCGACCTTGCCGACAAGAGTCTTGGGAAGCATCTCCTTAAACTCGATATCGTAGGGCATCGCATACTTTGCGACATTCTTTCTGCAATAGTCGAGAATTTCTTTCTTTACCGCTTCGCTCGGCTTAATCTCCGGCTTGAGCATTACAAATGCCTTGACCTTCTGCATCTTGTAAGAATCGGGAACGCCGATGACGCAGCTCATGTGAACGAATTTGTGCGAATCGATTATGTTCTCGAGCTGTGCGGGATATACATTGTAGCCGGAGGAGATAATCATTCTCTTGCTTCTGCCGCGGAAATAGATAAAGCCGTCTTCGTCCATAATTCCGAGGTCGCCCGTGTAAATCCAGGTAAGACCGTCGGCGTGCTTTCTCAGGGTTGCCGCGGTTTCGGCAGGGTGATTGGTGTACTCTTTCATCACGGTAGGCCCTGCGATGAGAATTTCGCCCTCGTTGCCGTAGGGAATCTCTTCCTCGGTGTCGGGCTTTACTATCTTATAGTATGTATCGGGGAACGGTATGCCGATGCTTCCCTCTCTCTCGTCCGAAACGGGAGTGAGGCAGGATGCCGTTACGCATTCCGTCGTGCCGTAGCCCTCTCTTATTCTTATTGTAGCGTTATGCTCCTTGAGAAAGGCGTCGAATTTTTTCTTTAATTCGGGGGAGAGCGAATCTCCGCCGGAGAACACGCCCTTTAGTGCCGAAAGGTCGGCTTTGTTCATTGAATCAAGTCTTAAAAGCGCCTCATAGAGCGTCGGTACGCCGGCTATGAAGTTGCATTTTTCTTTTGTTATGAGCTTTGCATAGCTCTGCGCCGTAAATCTCGGCACGAGAACGCACTGTCCGCCGTTTGCAAGCATGGAGTGTATGCAGACGCCGAGTCCGAAGCCGTGGAAAAGCGGCATGGCGGCAAGCATTCTGTCGCCCGGGCGGAACATCAGATTGGTTGCGACAATCTGCGCGGCAAGGGCGTTAAAGTTCAGGTTGGTGAGCAATATTCCCTTCGTCGTGCCGGTGGTGCCGCCGGAATAAAGTATGACGGCGGGGTCGTCGCCCGTTCTCTTGACGGAATAATTCCAGCAGCAGGCTCTTCCGAGACGCATAAAATCGTTCCACATAATGACGGGAGCGTCTGCCGGAATCTTCTTTATCTTTCTGCCCTCGGTGAGCATATAGCCCGCCATAATCGGCTTTGAAAGGGCATCTCTTATTCTTGCGATAATGATGTTTACAACCTTGGTGTTTGCTCTTATTGCCTCAAACTTGTTGTAGAATTGGTCGAGCGTGATAACCGTGACGCTCTCGGAGTCGTTTAAGTAAAACTCTATCTCCTTTTCGGCGGAGAGGGGGTGAATCATATTGCCTATCGCGCCGACAAGGTTTACCGCATAGAACATATATATCGCCTGCGGGCAGTTCGGGAGCGCTATCGTTACCTTGTCATTTTCTCTGACGCCTATCGTCTTGAGCGAACGGGCGCAGTCCTTTACTCTTTCGACAAGCTCCTTATATGTAGTCCGTTTGCCCATAAATTTGAAGGCGGTGTTATTCGGATATTCTTTTGCAATCTTTTCGACCGCCTCAAACATCGAGCCGCCGAAATATTCGAGATGAATGGGAGTGTCTCCCATATATTTATACCAGGGTGTTTTTACTCCTTTTACTTCCATTGTACCTATTCTCCTTCGGTTATTTAATGTAGAGCATTCCGACGATGCGGTTGACCGCCGCCGCCGGAAGAATCCGTTTTGCGAAAACCATCAGCTTATACGCCGCCCCCGCGGTGTAAAGAGGTGATACTTTTTTCTTTTTTGACAGTGCAACTACTTTTTTTGCTATCGCTTCGGGAGGCATTCCGTTTTGCTCGTCGCGCTCCATAACGGCTACGCTGCGCGTTATCGCTCCGCCGAATATGTCGTCGCCCTCGTGCGCTTTTATCCGCGAGCCGGTAAAGCCGGTCTTTATATCGCCGGGCATAAGAGCACATACGCTTATGCCAAATTGCCTTACCTCGTTTGCAAGTCCCGCCGCAAGAGAATTTATCGACGCTTTCGACATTGAATAATATACCTGAAACGGTATCGAATATTCCGCCGCAACGGAGCTTATCATAATTATTCTGCCGCTTTGATTTTTTCTCATATACGGCAGTGCCGCTCTTACCGTGTTGAGCGTTCCGAAAAGATTGACCTCAAACTGTCTTTTTGTGTCTTCCTCTCCGATAAACTCGACGGCGCCCGATACTCCCATACCGGCGCAGGTCACGAGAAGTCCGACGGCGCCCGATTCGTCTTTAATCTGTGCAAACGCCGCTTTTAATGCGCTTGTATCCGTGACATCACAGCCGATGTGCTTTACTCCGGCAACGCCTCTGTCGGTTCTCGAAAGCCCGTAAACCGTGTAGCCCTCTTTGACAAGCGCTTCGGCGCAGGCTTTGCCTATTCCCGAGCCTTCGCCCGTAACTACCGCCGTGCGAATCATCTTGTGAATACGAACAGCTCCTCTACCGTAACGCAGAGAACCGCCGCAATACTCATGGCAAGCTTGAGGGACGGATTGTACTTGCCCTTTTCAAGCATACCTATCGTTTCTCTGCGAACGCCGACCTTTTCGGCAAGCTCCGCCTGAGAAAGCTTTTTCTTTTTTCTGAAATTTTTGAGATACGAAATAAATGCCATTTTATCACCTTTCCGATGTTAGAAATCTTTAACATTCTATACCAAAAACAAGCCCTTGTCAATAGCCGATATAAAATAGCCGAAGCTGAGATTTTTCGCGCCTGAATATAATATTTGACAAGTGAGTATAATTGTGATATAATCGGCACAAGCGTATTATGTTCGGGACGAAAGAACATAACCAAAAGGATTTTTGCAAAAGTTCGCGCGGTTTGCGGTTTTCCCTCCGTTTGGGCGAGCCCTGACCCCTTCTTTTTGAGAAAATCCCATATCGGTATGGCGCAAAAAGCGCCGTGCTTTGTTATGCTTTGACTTTTTTACTGCACTTACATACGGAATTTGATTATTTACAAAAAGGAGACAAAATGGCAAGAAAAAAGAATACAAACGAAAAGGCGGCACCGGGGGAGAAGCTGAAGATTTTTTCTCTCGGCGGACTCGGCGAAATCGGCAAGAATATGACGGTGTTCGAGTACGGCGACGATATTATTATAATAGATTGCGGCGTGTCGTTCCCCGACGACGAAATGCTCGGCATCGACCTCGTTATTCCCGATTTTTCGTATCTCGAGAAAAATGCCGAAAAGATTCGCGGGCTTGTGCTTACGCACGGGCACGAAGACCATGTCGGAAGCATACCGTTTTTCTTGAAAAAGGTGAATGTTCCGATATACGGAACGCCGCTTACTCTCGGCATAGTCGAGCATAAGCTCGACGAAGCGTCGATGCTCGATGTCGCTGACCTGCGGACTATAAAGGGCGGAGATAAATTCAAGCTCGGCGTTTTTGAGGTCGAAACGATAAATGTAACGCACAGCATCGCGGATTCCGTGGCTTTTGCAATAGGCACACCGCACGGAACCGTCGTGTTTACGGGAGACTTCAAGGTGGATTTGATGCCGATAGACGGCACTATCGACCTCGCAAGATTCGGTGAGCTCGGCTCAAAGGGCGTTCTGCTCCTTATGAGCGATTCCACAAACGCGGAGCGCCCGGGAAGCACCCTCTCCGAGAGCATCGTCGGCGAAAACCTGAACAACATATTCAATCAGTACCGTCAAAACAGAATAATCATCACGACCTTTTCGTCGAATGTGCATCGCGTTCAGCAGATAATTAACGCGTCCATCCGCTACGGAAGAAAGGTCGCGCTCACCGGCAGAAGCATGGTGAATGTTCTCGATGTCGCAACAAGGCTCGGCTACATTCATGTACCCGACGGGCTTTTGATTGATGTGGGAGAAATCAACCGCTACAATCCCGAGCAGATTACCATAATTACGACGGGAACTCAGGGAGAACACATGTCGGCGCTCTACCGCATGGCTTTCTCCGAGCATTCCAAGATAAAGCTCGGCTCTAACGATGTGGTGATTTTCTCCGCGTCGGCTATCCCCGGCAACGAAAAATTTGTGGACAAAGTCATAAACGAGCTTATGTCCAACGGAATAAAAGTTCTGCACAATCAGGTGGCGGATGTCCATGTTTCCGGACACGCCTGCCAAGAGGATTTGAAGCTGATGCTTCACCTCACAAAGCCGAAGTACTTTGTTCCCGTACACGGCGAATACAGGCACCTCAAATCTCACGCGGAGCTTGCCGCGCAGATGGGCGTTCCGCAAAAAAATATACTTATATCCGAGATAGGCAAGGTAATCGAGATAGACAAAAGCGGTATGAAGTTCAACGGCTCGGTAAGCTCCGGAAAACTGCTCGTTGACGGCTACGGCGTCGGCGATGTCGGAAATATCGTGCTGCGCGACAGGCGTCTTTTGTCCGAAGAAGGTCTTATCATTATCGTTATGGCGGTCGATACCGTCAGCGGGCTCCTTATTTCGGGTCCCGACCTCGTTTCGCGCGGATTTGTATATGTCAGGGAATCCGAGGAGCTTATGGACGAAGCAAAAAATGTTGTCCGCGATGTCATTGACGAAGCTCTCGACAGCGGATGCGACGATGCGGAGCTCAAAAACCGCACCAAAGACGCTCTTGCGAAGTTCGTGTTTACAAAGACGGGCAGACGCCCGATGATTCTTCCGATAACGGTAAATCTGTGAGGATAAAATGAAAATTACGGAAAAAGCAAGGCAAACGGATATATACGGAAGCTACGATGTAGTAGTCGCCGGCGGCGGCTTTGCGGGAATCTCCGCGGCTCTTGCCGCGGCAAGATGCGGCGCAAAAACTCTGCTTTTGGAAAAGGAATTTACGCTCGGCGGCTTGGGAACGATAGGGCTTGTAACAATATATCTGCCGCTCTGCGACGGAAACGGCAGGCAGCTTTCCTTCGGCATAGCCGAGGAATTATTCCGCCTCTCGATAAAAAACGGTTTTGAGCAGAGATATCCCAAAGCGTGGCTTGAGGGCGGCACTCTCGAAGAAAAGAAAAACAACAGATTTATGGTCGGCTATAACGGCTCTATGTTTGCAATTCTTGCCGAAAAGGAGCTTATTTCGGCAGGAGTTGAGATTCTGTACGGCTCTTACGCGGTAGACGCGAAAACGGACGGCGGCAAAATTACGCACATTATTTTTGAAAACAAGAGCGGCAGGCTTGCGGCAGAAGCAAAAAGCGTGGTTGACTGCACGGGAGATGCCGATATCTGCAAATTTGCGGGGGAGGACACAGAGGTTCACAAAAAGGGAAATGTTCTCGCCGCGTGGTATTATCTTTTTGCAAACGGCAACTACGGTCTTATTCAGCACGGATTCTGCGACAACAGTCCGGACTTGGTCGGTGAGCCTCTCGAAGCAAGAAGATACAGGGGCGTTGACGGCAAAGAGCTTACGGAAATGACAATTTCCTCGCACGATAATGTTCTTTCTCATTTTATGAAGGACGGCGGCATTTCCGAGAAAAGGGCAATCGCGTCGGTTGCGACGATTCCGCAGATAAGAATGTCCCGAAAGCTCGTGGGAGTATACACGATGGACAGCTCGGAAACCGACAGGCATTACGAAGACAGCGTCGGCGCATTCGGCGACTGGCACAAGGCAGGGCCCGCATACGAGCTGCCGTTTTCGACTCTGCACGGCAAAAAGATAAAAAATCTCGCCGTAGCCGGAAGATGTATCTCCGTCACGGACGATATGTGGGATATAACAAGGGCTATTCCCGTCTGCGCGGTAAGCGGGGAAGCCGCGGGAACTGCGGCGGCGCTCTTTGATGATTTCGGAGCGGCGGATATAAAAAAGCTGAAGGAAAAGCTTTCCGCAAACGGCGTCAATATGCGCGTTTAACGAAAAAACGGTTTTTGCGCATACAGATTCGCCTATAATATGCACCGATAATAAACATAAGGCAGCTTTGCGTTTGCAAAGCTGCCTTATTTTTATTTGGTAGAAAAAAACTCTCCGCGCAAAGCTCAAATTGCGCTCTTAATTTCCATATTATGGTAATTTGTTCCGCGTGGAACAGTCTAATACGCAAGAATCGTCGCAAGTATTTCCTCGAGCACCTTAATATGCCGATTTTTGTCCTCTTTCTGCATCTTGTAGGTTATATGCGGTATTCCCGACGGCGAAAGCAATACTTTTCCGTAATACTTTTTCTCCGTCGCAAGGCGTCCCCACTTTTCCGGCTCGAGCTTTGCAGGAAAAATGACCATATTTCCCTCCATCATCTTGACCGAGTCTATTCCCGCTCGCATGGCAAGACTGCGGACATAGGCAACTCCTATAAGCGACATCACCTGCGGCGGAATATCGGAAAATCTGTCGCAAAGCTCGTCTATGACCGACTCCATCTCCTCTTTTGAATTTATCGACGCTATCTTGCGGTAGACATCTATCCTCATTCTCTCGCTGAAAATGTAGTCCTTCGGAATAAATGCGTTCACCGGCAAATCTATCGATACCTCGCGGAACGCCGGCTCGTCGGCGGGCTTTGCCTGCCCGCTCTCTATCTTCAGTTCTCTGACGGCTTCGTCGAGAATTTTTACATATAAATCGTAGCCGACGGCACTTATCTGTCCGTGCTGTTCGGCACCGAGAACATTTCCCGCGCCCCTTATTTCAAGGTCGCGCATCGCAATCTTGAAGCCTGCGCCGAAGTCCGTGTAGTCCCTTATCGCGGTGAGTCTCTTTGTCTGGTCTTCGCTCAATGTTCCGCCCGACGGGTAGGTGAAATACGCAAACGCCCGTCTTGAGCTTCTGCCGACTCTGCCTCGTAGCTGATGAAGCTGTGACAGTCCCATCCGCTCGGCGTGCTCGATTATCAGCGTGTTTGCGTTTGGAACATCTATGCCCGTCTCGATTATCGTCGTGCAGACTAGAATGTCTATCTCTCCCGCAACAAGCGCCTGCCATATACGCGACAGACTTTCCTCGTCCATATTTCCGTGTGCAAACGCGATTGCCGCGTCGGGAAAGCGCTGTGCGATATGCGATGCGACATTCCGCAGGGCGGAAACGCGATTTACAAGATAGAACACCTGACCGCCGCGGGCAAGCTCTCGCGATATCGCATCAAAAACTATGCCGTCGTCGTATTCGCAGACATAGCTCTGCACGGGGTATCTGTCCTGCGGCGCTTCATCGAGAATGCTCATATCGCGGATTCCGCTCATCGCCATATTGAGCGTGCGGGGAATAGGCGTTGCCGAAAGCGTGAGTACATCCACATTCTTGAAAACGGTTTTGAGAAGCTCTTTTTGCTCAACGCCGAATCTCTGCTCCTCATCTATTATGAGAAGTCCCAAATCCTTGAATTGAATATCCTTCTGCAAAATACGATGCGTGCCGACAACAATATCGACATCGCCGCGCTTTATGTGCGCTATGATATCGTCCTGCTTTTTCGTATTTACAAAGCGGTTGAGAAGCTCTATCTTTATCGGATAGCCGTTCATTCTCTGCATCATTGTCTGGAAGTGCTGCCACGCAAGAATCGTCGTCGGCACTAAAATTGCGACCTGCTTTCCGTCGGAAACCGCCTTGAATGCGGCTCGCAGAGCCACTTCCGTCTTGCCGAAGCCCACATCTCCGCAAAGCAGTCTGTCCATCGGAGATGAGCTTTCCATATCGTTTTTTATCTCGTTTATCGCCGCAAGCTGACCGTCCGTTTCGGCGTATTCAAAGCTTGCCTCGAATTCCTGCTGCCATTCCGTGTCGGGCGAAAACGCAAAGCCCTTTGTATTCTTGCGCTCGGCGTAAAGCGCCACGAGCTTTTTCGCCATATCCTTGACCTGCGCCTTTACGCTGCTCTTTGCTCTGCTCCAATCCGTTCCGGAGAGCTTTGAGAGCTTAAGCTTTGAGTCGTCGCTGCCCGCGCCGATATATTTGCTGACCATATCGAGCTGTGATACGGGCACGAAAAGCACATCCGTTCCCGCGTATTTAATTTTGATATAGTCCTTTGTTATCTTGTTTGCGTCGGTTATGCTCTCGACGCCGCAGAAAACGCCTATCCCGTATGACGCGTGAACGACATAATCTCCGACGGCAAGGTCGGCGTAGGAAATAATCTTCTGCGTGCTGTTTTTGTATTTTGCCGAAATCTCGCGCTTTTGCGCCTTTAAGAACGAATCGGGCGACTTTTTGAGCTTTTCGCTCTGCGCCTTGACATCGCACATAAGCACGGTTTTTGTGCCCGGGCTCTCGTATCCCGTTTCGGGTCTTCCGACGACAAGTGCGACTTCTCCCTCGGCAGGAATATAATTTTTATCGGAATAAGCCTTGATTCCGCGCTCCGAGAGCATCTGTGCAAGCGGCTCAAGTCCCTCTTTCTTGGAAACGCTGATATAAATTGAATATCCGAGCCGTTTGTAGTGGTTTACATCGTCGCACAAAAGCGAAAGGTCGTAGCCGCCCTGCGCTCCGTGCTTGACATTGAACGAATACAGTCCGTCGTAGTGCAGTTCTCCGACCGATGAGGTGAGATTATTCTGCACAACGCCGCCGAAAACGGCAAGATAGTCGGTTATCGAATTTTCCGGCTCAGAATATACGGCGTAGCGCCCCTCTACAAGTCCTTTTTCCAAAACGGAATCGACCGCTTCTCTTATCCGGAACGCATAAGCGGACGCCGCGGATTTTACCGAGCGCAAATCCTTTATATAAATTGAAGCGCTGTCGGGCAAATATTCGAAAAGAGAGCAGGGTTTGTCGTAAATTATGCCCATATAGACATCGGAAAACGGGAAATCCATACCGTTTTGTAGTCTTACTTTTGCATTTTTGAGGCTATCGAGCGTATGCTTTTTACTGTCGGAATTTGTAATAAGCTCTGCTATTTTGTCCTCCGACGCGTTCTTTTTTCTCGCTTTTGCGGTTTTTGTCGCAAGTTCGTCAAGCTTTTCGCGGCATCTCTGCTCGGCGTTTGCTATTTCGGCAAGCACTCTTGCGGAAGAATCCGCATCGAGAATAAGCTCCTTGCAGGGGCAAAGAGAAAGATACGGAATATTGTCCTCGCGCCTTTGAGTCAATATGTCAAACTCCGCAAGACTGTCGACCGAATTGCCGAAGAACTCTATTCTGACGGGCTTATCCGACGAATTCGGGAAAACATCGACAATTCCGCCTCTCACGGCGTACTGCGACTTGCTCTCGACCATATCGCAACGGGTGTATCCGCTGTGCGCGAGAAAATCAACAAGTCCGTCAAAGTCGGCATCCTTGCCGTATTCGAGCGTTATCTTCCGCTTAATAAGCACATTTTTCGGAATCGTATACTGCATCGCCGCTTCCGCCGTGGTAATTAAAATCCTGCACTTATTTTCCGTGAGGGCGTTTAGCGCGTTTATGCGAATCTGCTCCCATTCGTGCGATGCGCTGTCGTAATCTGACAAAACGAAATCGCGGGGCGGGTAATAATATACCCCCTCCGTCATGCTGAAAAGCTCGGTTTTAAGTCTTGCCGCGGCGGTTTCGTCGCCGCAGACCACCACAAGCGGCAGGCGCATATCGTCGGACAAAGCCGCGATGAACACGCTTTCCGCCGTTCCGGAAAGTCCGCCGCACAGGCTCACCGTGCGCCGCGAGGTTTTTTCGGAAATCAGCCTTTCGTATTCTTTTTCCTTTTTGAATGAATCAATTACCCGTTTCATATTTCTGACAGTAATAGGCGTGCAAAAGCACGCCTATTTCATTGATTATTTATTGTTCCACATGGAACATTATACATCGAGATACTCGACATACTTTGCGTTCTGCTCAATAAATTCGCGTCTCGGCTCGACCTTTTCGCCCATCAAAAGCGAGAATGCCGCATCTGCCGCTATCGCGTCCTCGATGCTCACTTTGAGAAGCGTTCTCGACGACGGGTCCATGGTCGTCTCCCAGAGCTGCTCGGGGTTCATCTCACCAAGTCCCTTATATCTCGACGCTTCGGCGTGCTCGCCGAGCTCCGCGATATACGCGTCTCTCTCTTCTTCGGTAAATGCGTATCTTACCTGTTTGCCCTTAAACACCTTGAAAAGCGGCGGCTGTGCAAGATATACTCTGCCGTTTTCGATAAGCGCTCTCATATAACGGAAGAAGAATGTGAGAATAAGTATTCTGATATGCGAGCCGTCGACATCGGCATCCGCCATGATGATTATTTTGCCGTAGCGGAGCTTTTCGTCGTCGTATTCGGTGCCTATTCCGCAACCGAATGCCTGAATTATCGGTATTACCGACGGATTGTTGTATATTTTGTCGATTCTCGCCTTTTCGACATTCAGAATCTTTCCGCGAAGCGGCAGGATAGCCTGATACTTGCTGTCGCGTCCGTCCTTTGCGCTTCCTCCTGCGGAGTCTCCCTCTACAAGGAAAATCTCGGTGTTTTCTTTGTTTCTGTCCTGGCAATCGGCAAGCTTGCCGGGAAGCGGCGAATTTTCGAGCACAGACTTGCGCCTTGTCAGCTCTCTTGCCTTTCTTGCCGCCTCTCTTGCGGATGACGCCTGGAACGCCTTGTCAAGAATCGTCTTGCCGACAGAGGGATTTTCTTCAAGATAGGTCATCAGCTTGTCATATACTATGCTCTCGACAAGAGGTCTTATATATGTGTTGCCGAGCTTGCTCTTGACCTGTCCCTCAAACTGCGCCTCCGGAAGCTTTACGCTGACTATCGCGGTAATGCCCTCGCGTACATCTTCTCCGGAGAGCTTTTTATCGCTCTCCTTGAGAATTCTCATCTTAATTCCGTAGTCGTTGAGCGCTCTCGTGAGTGCGTTCTTGAAGCCCGTTTCGTGCGTGCCGCCCTCTACCGTGCGGATGTTATTTGCAAACGAAAGCAGTGTTTCGTCATATTTGTCGTTATACTGGAACGCTACCTCGGCAAAGCTGTCGTCCTTGGTGCCGCTCATATAGATAATTTCATCGTGCAGAAGATTGCATACCTTCTGCGAATTGAGCTGCTCGACAAAGCTCTTTATGCCGCCCTCATAGTAGAATTCGTCCGTTCTCGGTTCAACCGCGGTGTCGCCCTCGTTTGCTCCGCGAAGGTCAATAAGTCTTATTCTTATGCCGGCATTAAGGAACGCCTGCTCTCTCAACATTGTAAAGACGGTTTCGTAATTAATTACGGTCGTCTCGAAAATCTCGGCGTCCGCCTTAAAGCGCAAATAAAGTCCGTGGTCGTCGGTCGTGCCGCTGTCCTTTATCGGAACTACTACCTTACCGCGTGAAAATTTGCCGTACTTTTTCTTGCCGCCGTGGCAGTTTTCTATCTCCATCCATTCGGAAAGAGCGTTTACGACAGATGCTCCGACGCCGTGCAGACCGCCGGATATCTTATATCCGCCGCCACCGAATTTACCTCCTGCGTGAAGCACGGTAAATACGACCTCCAGCGTGGAAATTCCGAGCTTTTGGTTTATGCCGTCCGGAACACCTCTGCCGTCATCCTTTACGGATACGCTGTTGTCGGGATGAATCGTTACGGTGATAAGCTTGCAGTATCCCGCAATAGCCTCGTCAATCGAGTTATCGACAATCTCTCTTATCAGGTGATGTAGTCCCTTATCGCCCGTTGAGCCGATATACATTCCGGGGCGCTTTCTGACTGCTTCAAGTCCTTCAAGTACCTGAATTTGATTTTCGTTGTACTCTTGTGTAACTTTTTCTTCAAACATCTTATAAGGAACTCCTTAAAATATTTTTTTCTTTTTTGCTCTGCGGCATATTGCCTGCGACGAAAGCGGTGAGAGATATATTTTATCCGCCGCTACTACAAATGCCCTCGGAATATCGAGTGATACCGTTTCGAGCTTATTGTTTTTCTGCGCGTTTGAAAGCAACTCTCGCGTGGTTTTTGTTACCGTCGCGGTGTCGGTGTCAAATACTCCGATGATATCTTTTGTTTTTAATACCGTTCCGTTACCGATATGAATAAAAATATTTCTCATAATTTGCTAAAACTTCCGTTTTTTACAAAATATTTGACCGCTTCTGTGTTTTCCGTATATTCTCTGTTGCAGGATGTGAGAATTACCTGCTTGCCCTTTATTTTTTCGAGAATGTAAATTCTCCGCCTGTCGTCAAGCTCACTTAGTATGTCATCAAACAGGAAAACCGGCATCGAATCCCTTTGTGAGCACAAATAATCTCCCTCGGCAAGCTTCATGGCAAGCACCGCGGAGCGCTGCTGCCCCTGAGATGCGAATTCTTTTGCGCTTTTTCCGTCAATTTTTATCTTTATATCGTCTCTGTGTATTCCGTAATACGGTATGCCCGCGGAAATTTCGCTTTCTATATTGCTTTGTAAAAGCTCAAAGTATGCGTTTTTTACTCTTTCTCTGTCGCAAAGCTCCTCTTTTATTCCGCGTACATATTCAAAGCTCAATTTTTCGTTTTTTTCTGCCATTTCGTAGTAAGCATCGGATGCGTATTCCGAAAGCTTTTCGCACAGAGAATTTCTTGCCATAGCGATATCGGCACAGTATTCGGCAAGCTTTTCGTTGTAAATTTCAAGCATTACTTTGTCAAAGCTTCCGGTTTCCTTTGCGTTTTTTATTATGCCGGATTTTTGCATAAGGCACATTTTATAGCTTTTGTAGGTATTCAATATAACGGGCCTTGACTGGCAGAGTGCCAAATCGAGAAATTTTCTTCTCTCCTCGGGCGCCGATTTGACAAGCGAAAGATGGTCGGGTGTAAAAACTACCGTGAGAAATCTTCCTATATAATCGGACGCCTTTTCGCACGCCATTCCGTCAAGCAAAACTTTTCGCTTATCGTTTTTTGAAAATTCAAATTCGATATCGCAGTTGTTTTTTCCGTCGAAAAAATCCGCTTTTATAACCGCTTTATCGCTGTTAAAGCCTATATAATTGTTTTCCTTTGAGCTTCTGAAGCTCTTTGTCGCCGAACACAAAAACAGAGCTTCAAGCGCATTTGTCTTTCCCTGAGCGTTATCGCCGAAAAAAACATTAAGACCTTCGCAGAATTCTATTTTTGCGTAATCTATGTTTCTGTAAGACGAAAGCTCAAGCGTTTTTATATACATCAGTCTTTTATGCTGACGGGCAATACAAGGTAAATAAAGCTGTCTTTATCGTCAGCCGGAGTGATGAGCATGGAGGAACGCGGAGTGGAAAGCTCAATCTTTATCGTTTCGGGGCAGGCTTTGAGTGTGTCAAGCACATATCTTACATTAAATGCAAGCTCGACTGAATCGCCTTCTATATTTGCTTCCACTTCATCGTAAATTCTTCCCGTAACGGTAGCGCAGGTAACATCTATCTTACTGCCGTTAAAATTGAATTTTACGGGAGTTTTTGCCTTTTCGTTTGTAATAAGTGCGGCTCTTTCCGCGCTTTCAATGAGCTTTTCGGTTTTTACCGTTACAAATGTTTTGTTGTTCTTCGGAATAAATCTTCCGTAATCTATAAATTCGCCGTCAATCAGGCGCGAGAAGAATGTAACATTTTCAAAATTAACTATAATGTGCTTATCGGTAAGCTCAAGGCAGACTTCCTTGTCGTCATCGGTCATTAGCTTGAGAAGCTCTGTTAAGCTCTTTCCGGGAACGATAAATTTGAGCTCATCGGATATTTCCGCTTCACCGTCGCCGAATTGATATTCTCTGTATGCGAGCTTAAAGCCGTCAAGTGCCGATAAGATGAGCTTTCCGCCCTCTGTTTTGAAAAATACACCTTTTAATACAGGCTTCTGCTCGTTGTTTCCGACCGCAAATATTACCTGTGATATCATCTTTTTGAATAATCCCTGCTTGAGCTTTATGTTTTTTGTTCCGGAAAGTCTCGGAAGTGAGGGATAATCCGCATCGCTTCTTGTGTGAATTTCGATGCTTGTTTTGTAAGAAACAACATTTGCGCTGCCCTTTTCGTCGATGCTTATTTCAACTTCGCCGTCGGGAAGACCTTTTATAATGGAAGAAAGCTGTGCTGCATCAAATACGGCTGAGCCCTGCTCCCATATCTTTATGGCTTTGAATTTTGCTTTTACTCCTTTTTCAAGGTCATAGCCGCAGATATAAATATCTTCTCCCTCGCTGTTTATGCGAAGTCCCTCAAGAAGAGGAATACTTGCCCTTGTGGCAACACCGTACATCGCGGGAATTATTGCTCCGAGTATGTCATCTTTATAGCAAACAAATTTCATTTTATTACCTCCGCTTATTATATATTTATATGTTATGTAGTAATATTATTAGTAGTGTATGTAGATTGTGAGGATAAGTCGTTTTTATTGCTTTGCAGAGCGGTTTGTGCAGTTGATAATTTTGTGGATAATTTTTTGCTTTATTACGAGTTATCAACATAATTCACAGGCAAAACACAGGCAAATTTTGACATCGCAGCTGTTGATATTTTACTGTCAATATGTGAATAAATTTGTGGAAAACCTTAAGTTATCCACAATTTAATGTGTATATAACTGTGGATAATGTGGATAAGTAACTGAAAAATCAAGGTTTTAAGCGAAATTTTGTTGTTGATAAGATTTTCTTTACCATTTTTTACTGTGAATTATTCACAACCCTTGCATAAAACTATTCTTTTATTTCTTTGAGCAGATTATTTATCTCGTACTCAAATTGCGGGTCTGTTTTAAGTCTGTCTCCGACCTTCTTTTCGGCATTGAGAATGGTACTGTGGTCTCTCTGAAATTCCTTGCCTATCTCCGGTGTTGACATATCCATTAAGGTTCTTAAAAGATATATGGCGATGAATCTTGCATTTACGATATTGCTTGTTCTCTTTTTTCCGCAGATATCTTCTTTTTTTACACCGTATATGTTGCAGACATCGTTGATTATCTTATCTTTTGTTAAGGCAAGCTCGTCGATATTGATGATGTCGCCTATTGCATTTTTAGCAAGCTCTATTGTTATATTCTTGCCATTCAGCTTACTGTATGCGTCGAGGCGTTTTATTGCGCCTTCTATTTGTCTTATGTTGTTTTTGATATTTTCGGCAAGAAATACAAGAACATCGTTTGTTACGCTTATATCGAGGTCTTTTGCCTTTCTCTGAAGAATGGCAAGTCTCAGCTCGAGGTCGGGCGGCTGAATGTCCGCTATAAGTCCCCACTCAAATCTCGTTTTAAGTCTTTCTTCAAGAAGCGGAATGTTCTTCGGCGGACGGTCGGATGTCAGAATAATTTTCTTTTTACTGTCGTAAAGTGTGTTGAATGTATTGAAGAATTCTTCCTGAATCGCATACTTGCTCGATATAAACTGGACATCGTCTACAAGCAGAACATCGCAATTTCTGTATTTTTCTCTGAATGCGACCATTTTATTTTTTGAAAGTGATTCGATAAGCTGATTTGTAAATTCTTCGCATTTTACATAGATTATGCTTGCTTTCGGATTTTTAAGCAGAATCTCATTTGTTATTGCATAGAGTAAATGTGTTTTGCCGAGACCTGACGGGCCGTAGATGAAAAGCGGATTGTATGAATTTTCCGGATTTTTGGCAACCGATACGCAGGCGGCATGAGCAAATTTATTTGAATTACCGACGACAAAGTTTTCGAATGTATATTCTCTGTGATACTGCTTCGGCGGATTTTCGCTGTTGAAGATAAGCTCACCGGAATTAAGACTGTCATAATAGTCGGGCTCGACAATCTTATCGGGCTCCAAAAGATTGTTTTTTTCAAATGACTTTATGAGATAGCCGTCCTTTGCCGTATTTATCTCGTCCGCCGTGAGCTTACCTGTTTTGCATAAATCTATGCAAAACATAATTTGCTCATCGCGTGACTCCGCCGAAAGCTCGTCGAGAGAAATTATGACTATTTTCGGAGAATAGCCGAGAATCTGCGATAAAACGGGCTTAATCTTTTCGCAGTGAACGGAGAGAAGAATATCTCTTTTGGTGGTTGAGGGATATGTAAAAAATGCAAATTTGTCCGTAAGGTCAACAAGACTCAGCTCGGAATACCACAGATTAAAGCTCGATTCCGCGCAGGTTTTTTTTATTTCCGTACAGACATAGCTCCATACTTCCGAAAATTCTGTTTCCATATCTCTCTCCTCGTTTTGCAAAAGGGTATATTATATCTATATTATTTTACCATATATAATATTAATTTTCAAGACATTTTTTCAAGTGACATAAAATTCTTTTTGCAAAATACAATTTTTCTGAAAAAATGCAAAAAATATATTGTAATGGACATAAAAGAATGTTATAATTCCTATGATTTTTCCGATATTTTTCTAATTACGGAGGTATATAAAATGGCAATCGAAAACGAATATCTTGCAAAAGTATACGAAGATGTATGCAAAAGAAATCCGAACGAGCCCGAGTTTCATCAGGCTGTAAAAGAGGTTCTCGAGTCCTTGGTTCCCGTTGTGGAAAGACGCCCCGACCTCGTTGCGGCAAGAGTTATCGACAGACTTGTCGAGCCCGAAAGACAGATTATTTTCCGCGTTCCGTGGACTGACGACAAGGGCGAGCTTCATGTAAACAGAGGCTTCAGAATTCAGTTCAATTCGGCAATCGGCCCCTACAAGGGCGGTATCAGACTTCATCCGTCCGTAAACCTCTCAATCCTCAAATTTTTGGGCTTTGAGCAGGTGTTCAAGAACTCACTCACAAGCCTTCCGATAGGCGGCGGCAAGGGCGGCTCCGACTTTGACCCCAAGGGCAAGAGCGACCTCGAGATAATGAGATTCTGCCAGAGCTTTATGACGGAGCTTGCAAAGCATATCGGCCCCGACACCGATGTTCCCGCAGGTGATATCGGTACCGGCGCAAGAGAGATAGGCTATATGTTCGGTCAGTATAAGAGACTTCAAAACGAGTACACCGGCGTTCTCACCGGCAAGGGACTCACCTATGGCGGAAGTCTTGCAAGAACCGAAGCGACAGGCTACGGTCTTTGCTATTTCACCGAAGAAATGCTCAACGACCACGGCGACAGCTTCAAGGGCAAGACGGTAGTTATTTCCGGCTCCGGAAATGTTGCCACCTACGCTTGCGAAAAGGCTACAAAGCTCGGCGCAAAGGTTGTTACGATGTCCGACTCAAACGGTTACATCTATGATGCAAACGGCATCAATCTCGATGTTGTAAAGCAGATAAAGCAGAAGGAAAGAGGAAGAATCAAGGAATACGCGGCAAGAGTTCCCGGCTCTGTATACAACGAGGGCTGCAGCGGCGTATGGACGGTTAAGTGCGATATTGCTCTTCCCTGCGCTACACAGAACGAAATCAACAAGGAAAGCGCCGAAATATTGGTAAAGAACGGCTGCAAGGTCGTATGCGAGGGCGCAAATATGCCGTCAACTCCCGACGCTATCGAGACTTATATCTCGAACGGACTCCTTTTCGGCCCCGCAAAAGCGGCTAACGCAGGCGGCGTCGCAACTTCCGCTCTCGAGATGAGCCAGAACTCCATGAGATATTCCTGGACATTCGATGAGGTTGACGAAAAGCTCCACGGAATTATGGTAAACATCTATCACAACGCGGCAAAAGCGGCAAAGGAATACGGCCACGAGGGAAATCTCGTGTTCGGCGCAAATATCGCAGGCTTTATCAAGGTTGCCGATGCAATGCTTGCTCAGGGCTACGCATATTGATTTAATAAAACATAAGAAGCTCCCATTACAATCGGGAGCTTCTTTTATGCGAAAAAATAAGGCTTTTATGAAAAAAATACGGCTTTGCATTTGCAAAGCCGTATTTTTGCGAGCTGTTGATATTATTCCGTGCGGAGAGCTATCACGGGGTCTTTTTTAGCCGCAACCTTTGACGGAATAAGTCCCGCGATGAAGGTCAACACCATACTTATAAGCACGAGAGCTATTGCTCCGCCTACGGGCAGAACCGCGCTCAAGGTCTGAATATTCGTCAGCGAGTGCAGTATGATGTTCAGCGGCAGAATCAAAAGCAGTGTTACCAATATGCCGAGAATTCCCGCGGCGAAGCCGACAATCAGCGTTTCCGCGTTGAACACTCTCGCAACATCCTTTTTCGACGCGCCGATAGCGCGGAGAATGCCTATCTCCTTTGTTCTTTCGAGCACGGAGATATATGTGATAATTCCTATCATTATCGACGAAACTATCAGCGAAATCGCAACAAACGCAATAAGAACATAGGAAATTGCGCTGATTACCGTCGAAACGGAGGACATTATCAGGGCGACATAATCGACATATTCTATCCTGTCGTCTTTTTCGGCTTCGGGAATCTTATTATTGTATTTTTTGATGAGATTCGATATCTCGTCCTTGTCTGCGAAGGTCGATGCGTAAATATTTATCGCCGTCGGCTCGTCTTCTCTTACATATCCGAGAAGCGCGAGTACCTCTTCATAAGTTCTTTCGGAACGGCTTTGGGGCATATAATTATCGTAAAGAGCTGCCCACATTTCGTCCGTATATGTTGCTTTTTCGCCCTCAAACATAGCGGCAAGAGCTTCCGCAGAAATCGCAGAAAGCTGTTTTTCTACCTGCTCGGCGTATGCCGCAGATGCGCTCTCCCTTACGCCGTTTTCGGCATAAGCGAATATTTCCTCATCGCTCATTGAGCGGATATATTCCTCGACTGCCGAAGCATCTTCAATTCCCATTTCTTTTGCATAAGCGTCGGTCATCTGCTTTATGATGTCATCTCTTGTGACATTTTCCATATACTGCGCGACTGCCTGTGCAAGATATTCCTCGGGAGCGGTGCATTTTATCTTTTTGTATATTTCGGCGTTTCCGTTTGTGTCGAGAGCCGCAAGATATTCTTTTATCTTCACAATCTTTTCGGCTTGCTCCGGCTCTTTGTCGTCTTCGTTTGCAAATTTGAGTCCGCTCAATATATCGGTGCTCTCATCGGCAAGCTGTTCTTTTATTATCTCGCTTTCGCCGCATCTCTTTATAAGCTCGTCGGTAAGAGCGCTTGTGTAGCCTATCGAGCCGTTTACCATTCCGGCAACGGCGTCGTCGCTCGGGCGAACGACTCCGACGAGCTTTATCGTTATCGCTTTATCGGAATTATAAAGATACGAAAGTCCCGCGTCGCTTGCCGCGAGGTCGATGTAGGAATCTCCCTGCTTCTGATAGCAAGCAGACGGAATTATTACGCGGAATTCTCTGTTGCAGAGCTCGTCGCAAGTCCAGCTGCCGAGCGCGGAGGTGTCAATTTGTTCGTTTTTCATGGCGGCTTCCATACGCTCCGCGATATCGGAGGAGCGCTGGAGTCCGAGCGAATACAGAGTGAGGTCGCTTATTTCGTTCCTTTTGTTGACAAACAGAACGGCTTCGTCATATTTTTCGGGCCAACGGCCGCTTATTACATCGTACTGCTCGGAAAGCAGAGGATTTATCAGCTCTCCGTCCTTGCCGGAAAGCATCTGTTCCCATACATTATAGCTCGAATAATAGTCCGACATCATATTGCCGGAGCCGAATGCGCCGAAGCTGACTCCCATGCCGCCGTAGACGCTTTCCATAAGCGAAAGTACATCGGTTTTGATTACCTTGCCGTCGGGGTCTGTGGTATACACATCCATTCCGGCGTCGTATACATACTGAATGGCGCTTGAGTATTTTTTGAAGTCCTCGTTTGTCTCAATATATTTTTTGAATCTCGTGAGGTTGTTTTTCTTTGTTTCGAGTGAGTTCGCGGCGTTCATCAAGTCATACAAAACGGCGTTCGCCTTGATAATTTTGCTGTCCTTCAGCTCTTCTTCTTTTTCGCCGTCTTCGGGGGACTTTTTGTCCATCAGGGTTTTGAGCATCGAGCTCATATCCACTCTTTCCGCCTCAATCGAGAGCGGATAAGACGAAAGAGTGTCCTCTTGGACTCTGTTGATATAGTTCTGCACGCCGGTCGATACGGATAAGATGAGCGCGATGCCGATAATGCCTATCGAGCCCGCAAAAGCGACCATCAGCGTTCTGCCCTTTTTTGTCATGAGGTTGTTCAGCGAAAGCGAGAGGGCTGTGAATATGGACATCGACTTCTTTTTCTTCGTGTCCTTTACCTCTTTTTCGTTTTCTGAGGAGTAGGGCATACTGTCGTCCGTAATTTTGCCGTCCAAAAGCTTGATTATCCTTGTGGAATACTGCTCGGCAAGCTCGGGATTGTGCGTTACCATGATAACAAGGCGCGTCTTTGCGATATTTTTGAGAAGCTCCATTATCTGCACGCTTGTCGTGCTGTCGAGTGCGCCCGTAGGCTCATCGGCAAGAAGAATCTCCGGGTCGTTGACAAGCGCTCTCGCTATGGCAACTCTCTGCATCTGACCGCCCGACATCTCGTTGGGCTTTTTGTTTAACTGGTCGCCGAGTCCGACGCTTTCGAGGGCATCAACGGCTCTCTTTCTTCTTTCCGCACCGGATACTCCGGAGAGCGTGAGCGCAAGCTCCACATTTGCAAGAACCGTTTGATGAGGAATCAGATTATAGCTCTGGAATACAAAGCCGATAGAATGATTTCTGTATGTGTCCCAATCGGAATCGGAAAAAAGCTTCGTCGAGCGGCCGGAAATCACAAGGTCGCCCGAGGTGTAGGCATCAAGTCCTCCGATTATGTTGAGAAGCGTTGTTTTGCCGCAACCGGACGGGCCGAGAATCGAGACGAATTCGCTCTTGCGGAACTCCACGGAAACACCGCGAAGCGCATCTACGGTCATATCGCCCGTCTTATACTGCTTTACGATTTCTTTAAGTTTGAGCATATTTTCATCCTTTATTAAAAGTAATATTTTGCATAATTTATCATCTTAATTATATGCGCTTTTTGTGAACGACAAATGAACACAATCGGGCAAATTACATTTTATCATTATTTTGTGTCAAATCAATGCTTTTTGTGCAAAAAAATAAATATTGCCCCGATTATGACATAAAATCGCCGCAAAATTTTCTTTGCGACTACTTTACAAAGCGCATTATAAATGATATAATAGGCTTGTAGCAATATATAAGAAAGGAAACTCCACATGAAAAGAATAATCGCACTTATCATGGCACTCATTATGGCGATAACCTGTCTTTCACTTGTTTCCTGCGGCTCGGATAAACCCGACGACGGCAAAAAACAGGAGCAGCAGAAGGACAAAGACAAAGAGAAAAAGGATGACCCCGGTAAAGAGGGCGACATTAAAGTCACTCTTTCGGACGAGGAGCTTGATGTTCCCGAAGATTTGCGTTATGAAAACTACAAATTTACGGTATTTGCTCCGTATCCGAGCGGTATCAACTATTTTGTAAGAGATGCTCTTAACGACGACCCCGTAAACGACGCAATCTACAACCGTAACCTTGCGCTTCAGGACCAGCTCGGCGTTGAGGTAAACTGCATCGACTTCGGCGTTTACACCGACAAGCAGGCGCAGAAGATAATCGACAGCGTTCTTGCAGGCGACCACAGCTTTGATGCTGCCGCAATTCACAACACCTCCGCTTGCGCCGCACTTATCATCGCGGATGCCGTTCTTTCGTTCGACAACCTCGAATACTGCGACCAGACAAAGCCCTGGTGGGTACACGGCTTCTCGGAGCAGTGCTCACTTTTGGGAGAAGACTACTTCGGCATCAACTCGGCTTGCTACGGCTTCTACAGCGGAGCTGCCTGCATCCTCTTTAACAAAGACCTCGCCGAAGAGTATGAGCTTCCCGACATCTACGAGCTTGTCAGAAACGGCGAATGGACAGTTGATAAGCTCATCGAGCTCACAAAGAATTTCTCGCAAGACCTTAACAGCGACGGTATTTACGACAACAACGACCTCGTTGCGATAACCTCCGACGACTTCGCATATATGAACTACTGGTACGGCGCATTCAGACAGAGCACGGTTGAAAAGGGAGAGAACGACGAGCCCACATATACCGTAGGTTCTGCAAGAATGTCCTCCATTATCGAAAAGCTCAACACTCTGTTCAACACCGGCAGACGCGGAATCATCTATCCGATGTCAGACCGCACGGGCGACAACAAGTATATGAATATGTTTGCAGAAGGCAGAACGCTGTTCTACATCGGCGCAGCTTCCTCCGCAACATCTTTGAGAGCTTATGATATCAACTTCGGTATAGTTCCGATGCCCAAGTTCGACAAGAACCAGGAAGAATACGGCTCATGGGTTGACCCGTGGTGCCTCACAATGTGCGTGCCGATAGACAACGAAGACCCCGAGAGAACAAGTGCAATTCTCGAATCTATGGCATATCATTCATATCACCTCATTTATCCCGCACTCATCGAGCAGAAGGTCTTTGGTACGGGAACCCGTGATATCGAATCTCTCGAAATGCTCGAGAAATACATCTTCCCGAATGTATTCTTCGACTTCGGTTACATCTACGACGGATGGGGCGCAGGATACAGCGACCTTATCAGAACGCTTGTACCCAACAACTCCACCGATACCGCAAGCTTTATCGCAGAGAAAAAGAATACCGCAGAAAGCCATTACAGCGATGTATATGACGCGGTACTCATCAACTCCAACAAGTAATCAAAAAGCAAACTGAAAAAGTACCTGCTGAAAAGGAAAACTCCTTTTCAGCAGGTTTCTTTATTTCATATTTGACCCACGCCGTTGCAAGCAGCGGCTTTGGCTTTTTTGCGGGAGCAAAACGGCTGTGGCGAGAGAGCAAAAGGGCAAATAAAATATTGCATAAAGCCGTTTTTGTGTTGAAATCGCGCAAAAGATATGATACAATATACAAAAATGTATGTCTCCGTAGCTCAGTAGGATAGAGCGTTCGCCTCCTAAGCGAAAGGCCGGCGGTTCGAATCCGCCCGGGGACGCCAAACAGAAGAAGCCGAAAATCCTTTATTTATAAGGTTTTTCGGCTTTCTCTTGTATATCTTTCCCCAGACTCATTTCGCACTGTTCGGGCTGTTTTGTTAGCAGGATTTTTGATTTTCGCTATGCACTGCACCGAAAAAACGAAAGCATTCTGTCGGGAGTAATTACTTCCCGTTTGCGACTTCATCAAAAGTATAATAAAAACTTGTAATCAAAGGAAAAGTGTGATATATATTATTATGATATATATTACATAGTATATTTTTGTTTTTGAATTTTAAGTTTATATATAATAATTAACGGAGCGTGAAAACATTATGCGAGAAAAAATAAAAAATTTTGCTACGATATCTGATTGGTTGGAAAAAGAGCTGTTTTCCTACGGTGCAGATAAAACAACCGTCCGCAA
>JAZQOM010000014.1:0-11269 GCA_045627885.1 Eubacteriales bacterium | reverse complement strand
TGCACGGCTTTGTTGCCTTTAAGAACTCAAACGAATCCATCGGCAAAAGAATGTGCTTTAAGTTAAAATACGATGCAGGCAATGCCGGAATGAGCATAACAAGCCACATCACGGCGCAGAACATATCCTTGTCTTTCCACGAAAGGAAGGCTGCCACTGCAAGCACCGCCATAATAACGGGAGCAATAATGGAAATTGCCCGTGCCTTGCCGGAAGCCTTGCCGTCGTCCACTATCTTATC
This sequence comes from Eubacteriales bacterium, assembly GCA_045627885.1. GTDB lineage: Bacteria > Bacillota > Clostridia > Oscillospirales > CAG-272 > CALCTE01. The sequence goes on along the minus strand of JAZQOM010000014.1, from coordinate 11,028 downwards.
CAGTGTGCCGAAGTTGGCGGACAAGAGGAAAAAGTTACAGCCGAAGATGCCGAACATTCCGATATTTGCCGTCGCCGTCACATCACACCATATATTGACCACATAGGAAAGCTGCTGTATCGCAAAGCATCCCGCCGCACAGACGAGGAGCTGCAGATACATCGGCTTTTTCTTTTTGAAGAGCTTTGCCGCACCGTAGCCGAACGCAAACGCCGCCACAAGAAACGATGCAAGAGCGTAAAATAATTCATAATTCATAATGCACAACTCATTCTTCGTCCGCCGCGGGTTTCTTTTTCTTTCCCACCGCTTTGCCTACAAAGAATCCGCCGAGGCCGAACACAACCGCCGCCGCAACGCCGACGATAATCGTCAAACTGCCTTCGGATAAAGCAGAGCCGCCCTTATTGTCTCCCATATGGGCATCTAAAGTAATGGCAGATTCGGTTTCGGAATTATTTGCATCTTCTTTTGCAAATGCGGGAACACAGAGCGCCATACAAAGCATAAGTGCCAAAAGAATACTTACAATTTTTTTCATAATAAAGTGCTCCTTTATATATCTTTATCTCTTTATACGAAGAACTCCGAAAATTGGCTACTGCTTTTTGAAAAATTCTTCCGGTTTCGCCTTTGTGCATTTCTTGACATAATAGTATAGCATATTTTTTGCAGGTTTGCAAGGTGGGAATGAATGAAGTCGCTCGCTTTCTCGCGCTTTCTCCCGTTTTCTCATTACTGTTTCTTCATTAGCCCGTAAGGGCAAACATCATTCAAAAAAGTCCCTTTTGTCGTATGACAAAAGAGACTTTTATATTGTATAAGTAGTAACTCTTCGATACAATCGTATTATGGGTTTGAAAATGCAGGTTTCGGTCGGATAGAAAAAACAGCAACAGAACTATAATGAAGCGTTTGCAATCATTTCGCTTTTCCGACGAATCCCGTAAGCGTATCAGTTTTCCTCCTCGGCTTTGGTCGAGGTAAAACCAATCGTAATAATCTGCATACAGCAGGTATCCACCGCAACCGTTACAAATTGAAGAATGGCGTTGATGGCAATCATCAGCGCAACCGCTTCTGCCGGAAGTCCGAGCTGAGCATATACAACGGTAATGACTGACACCAAAGCACCGGGGATGTTCGGCATAGCACCAACAAGAATGAAGGACATCACAACGGATATGACCACCCACACCGGAGAAATCGCAATACCGTATTTGCTTGCCATAAACAAGGTCGAGAAAATCATCGTCAATGTGGCAGCCGGCTTAAAGAACATACAGCCCAAATTCACGGAAAGGCTCATCGTGTCCGCAGGCACATCCTTTGACAGAAGGCTGTCCGCTATGGTACTGAATGCGGCGCCGAAGTTTGCGGAGGAAATGCAGATGAAGAATGTCGGCATCATGAACTTCAAGAATTCGCCCGGCTTCATCTTCGTCTTCAAAAAGCCGAACACGATGAACGCCGCAAACAACACAAGCACCGCAATCAGGATGGCACCCACCATCTTACCGGCACTCGCCAAATCACTGAAATTGCTTGTTGTGATGATGGAAAACACATTCAGCGCGACATATACGGAAATGAATTTGTTCAAGAAGTTGTTGGTCAGAATCGCAACCATATTACATTCATCAAATACCTCGGTAAGCGTCTCTCCCTTCTGCCCCATAACGAGTAGCGAGAATCCGAACATGGCACCGATAATCATGATGTGTACGGAATTGAAGTTCAGAAACGGGCTGACCAGATTGGTGGGAATGAATCCGATGAATACATCATACAACGATTTCGCGGCAATGGAATACTCTCCGCCGGAAACATACCGGAAAAAGGGCAGAATCGGCACGGTCAGCACGATTACGCTCAGAGCTGAAAGACAGCAAAACCGCCGCAGCATCCTACCTCCCATGGCGCCTGCCGACGACATATCGCCCACATGGACGATACTCAGCGTGATGGCAAACATCGTAAGCAACACTGCCATAACGCAGAACAGTCCCGCATAGGCGTTGGTAATGGGTTGAATATAATCGGTCACAAACGGAGTCAGGGCTTTTCCAGCAATGAGAATCCTCAGAATGATACCCAAAATAACCGCAATGCCGACTCCGATACCGATTTTTGCAAAACTGCCGAGCTTTGCTTTTTTATGGATGACGAAAACAATTTCATTTTCAAGATTGCGGTATTTCCATGTGGGAATCCCGTTCTCGAAGGAAGACATGATGGATTTTATCATAAAAGCCATCGGATTTTCTTCCAGCGTGAACGGATCGAAGCTGGGGCACATTAACCGTACTGTAAAGCGAATCTGCCCGAAGATGGCGTACTGCCTGAAATACAGTTCAATATCTTCCCCGAATTTGCTTCTGTACTTCAACAGTGCTTCCTCAATCAAGAGCTTTGCCCTAATAGTCTCTTTCTTAGTGCATCCGCACTGTCGGTATGTTTTTTCGATACTGTCGGAAATGATGTCAATGGTTTCTCCGTTAAGTTTGTATGTTTGCATCACAGAGTGCTGTTCCTTTCCTAATATGCTAACAGTTTATCATACGGTAATACAGAAATCAACATTATTTTCCTTTTCTCCTGTGATTTCTCGCATTTCTCAGGGGGTTAGTGCAACCAAGCAGCACAATTTAATGATATATCGCTTAAGCGATATGATATACGGCTGATGCCGTATGATATATTTTCGCTTTGCCGGCATGATATAATATCCGTTCCTCATACGCCAAAGGCAACATCATACCCGCAGGGTACATCATTTGCCCGTCAGGGCAAACATCATTCAAAAAAGTGCCTTTTGTCGGTAGACAAAAGGGACTTTTTTGTTGGCGGAGTTGGAGAGATTTGAACTCTCGCGCCGATTTCTCGACCTACACCCTTAGCAGGGGCGCCTCTTCACCACTTGAGTACAACTCCAAAGTGAAGCAAATCTTTCCGTATTCACTTATGCGTCTTCCGACGCGTGAGTTATTATAACACGGTTTTTTCCAAAAATCAATACCTTTTTTGAGAATTTGCACAATATAATATCCGCAAAAATAATTCCCGTATTCGCCGCAAGCCTCAAAATACGCTCACTGTCCCATAGAAAGGACTGCAAATAGTTCTTTTTTATTGACTGTTTTACCGTTTTATGGTATAATATTATCACGCCGTAAATGGTATGAACGCTTCCGCTCCCCCATTCGGGAGATTTTTTATCGGCGGAGCACGAACAAAAGTTCGGTATTTTTTATTGAAAGAAGGAGTTTTTATGAATTCTGTCTCGATAGCCATTTCGGCTGCGGGACTTCTGTTTACGGCGGCAGCTTTCTTTATCGGAAGATTCAGCTCGGCGGGAACAAAAGGCGTCGCCGAGGGCGAGCAAAAGGCGGAGATAAAGCACATCAAGGAGCAGGTGGACAAGCTTGTTCTGCGTGCCGAGGAAAGCGAAAAATTCGACAGAATGGCAAAATCGGGAATGAGAATCGCCATGCTTGAGCACAACAGGCTCAACGAGCATCTGCGTACCGCTCACGGTGTGACGGGACTTCAGGACTATATTCTGTCAAATCTCGAAGACGCAATTATCGAGTAAAGTGCATAGTATATATATCGGAGGTATGAAATTATGTTGACACCTGATTCTGTATATTATGTAAATGATGTTAAGGTAAACGCCAAAATTATTCCCGACGGCACGGTATGGAAAAACGGAGAAAAAGCCGCCGCCGCGGGATTCCGCAAGGGCTCCAACTACAAGAAAGGGCAAAAGCTCACCGACAAGACCGGGCATCCCACATCGATTACCATTCACAACACCTCTGACCTTACGGGCGTAAACGATGACGCCGAGCAGTACACGAGGGCTACTTTTAACGAGAATATGGGCAGTGCGCGAGTGCATTTCTATGTTGACGAAAACGGCGCCTGGCAAAATCTCAAGGCGGGAACCGGTATGTGTCCCGAAGACCCCGACGGCAGTGCGGAAGTAGGCTGGCACGCCGGCGACGGAAGCAATCCCACGGGAGGTAACTACACTTCCCTTGCGATTGAGATAATTATGAACGACACAAAGGCTCACGACGAAATATCTTACGACAACGGTGCAAGGCTTACCGCGTGGCTTCTTAAAAAGCACGGGCTTACTCCCGAGAATATTGTTTCTCACACCTACTGGGTAAACAGGCTTGCGGGCATTACATTCAACAATCCGGATGAGCAGAGCACAAATCTTTTAAGGGGCAAAAAGTGGTGCCCGACCTTTATTTTCGGCAGTACAACAAAAGCGATTGCTCTGCGGAACTGGATTGCCTTTAAGGAGAAGGTAAGATTTTATTTTGAAGCCGAGGAAGAAGATATTCCGATAGAAATACCGTCATTTTCCGTCGGCGATGTCGTAATGGTCAAAAAGGGAGTTACAAAATTCGCTTCCGGAGTCACTATGGCAAAATGGGTGCGCACGGCAAAGCTCTATGTACGCAAAATAGAAAGCGGCGGGCAGATTCTGCTCGTGAGCACGGAACCGAAGAAAAATGTTTACACGGGAAGAATGAACGCAGACGATGTTTATAAAGTATAGGAGGAGTTCGGATGTTGAAAGAATTTTTTGCGGAATACGGCGCGTCACTTCTTTACGCTGTCGTAACAGCCGTATTCGGATATCTCGGAATCGCGGCAAAAAAAGCCGCGGATAAATTCTTTGCGGGAAAAGAAAAGCGCGAAACGGCAAGGCTCTGTGTGGAATTTACGGAGCAGGTATACACTGAGCTTCACGGAAAGGAAAAGCTTAAAAAAGCGATGGAAACGGCAAGCAATCTTCTTTGCAAAAGCGGCATAAGCTGCAGCGAAGAGGAATTGCTCGTCCTTCTTGAAGCGGCGGTTGCCGAATTCAACAGGAATTCGGGGCTTTCCGAGTCAGTATGACAAAAGGCGGCTTACGGTTTTATCCGTAAGCCGCCTTTGCGGTTATTTTATAGGATATATTTTCGGGAAATAGATGTAATACAAAAGATATATCGCATCATTCGTATCGAAATCTCCGTCACCGTTTATATCTGTTTTATACTTGACAGTATATTTATCCGGGAAGTAATAAGCATACAAGAGGTGAAGCGCATCGTTGGCATTCCTCCTGCCGTTTCCGTCGGTATCGCCGACGAGCGGTGCATCTTCTGAATAAAGCGAATCAACAATTTCGCCGGTGCGCAAGTCAAAGATAAACTGGCTCTGGCTGAGATAAAATCTTTTCTTTACCGTTGAGTAGTATTCAACGCGGCAGCGGTTGCCGTCTTCGCTAAAGCAGAAGAGAGCGACAAGTCCGGTACCGTTTGCAGTATTTCTGTCAACTTCCTGCGGGTCAATCAGGAACTGGCAGACAGTATTGCCGTTGTCGCCTACCGCGGGTGTCATTACAATCGGAGCGCTGGGGTCGTGACCGGAAAGCACCATTACGATATTCTCGTGCTTGGAGACAAATTTATCCCACATATCATCGCCGTCGTTGCGTTCGGGGTGTACTCCGTTTCCGGACGGCGGGCATACATCTTCGCCATCGAGAGTAGTTCCGTCACGGTAAAGGTAGCAGTGTGTAGTTACTATTACCCTATGATTCGGATGGTCTTCGATGATTCCGCTTGCCCAATTGAGAACCGCATCGCGAGGACCGTATTCGAGAATGAGTATGAGATAATCGGTATCGCCGACCTTGAGCGTACGCCATGCGTTTTCAACGCCGCCATCGTAGGTACCTTCAATCTGAGCGAGGTTGGCATCGTTCTTCATATATTTGTTGAACTGTGATACGGTATCGTGATTTCCTATAACCATAGTAAACGGAACAACGCCGTTCATGCGCTCGGTCTGTTCTACCGCACGCTGCCACTCCTCGTCATTGTCACTGTCGGTAATGTCACCGAGTCCGATAACGCATTTGATTTTTTTGCTTTCCACATTGGAGAGAATCCAGTCGTAAATGCCGACAAAGCCGGTGGGATATGCCCTGTTCATTATCTGTGTGTCGCCGACGACAGCAAATGAATAAGCATACTCCTCATTAGTCGGAGATTCGTCGAGCCACTGATAATAAAGCTTCATATTGTAATTGCCCGTACTGTCGGTAATAAGAGATGCTTTATCTTCCTCGTTGAGGGCATAGAATGCAAGAAGTCCGCTCTTGTCATATCCGGGATTGCTGTAATCTGCGGCAACTTCTTCGGCAGTTCTTACATCGGAATAAAGCGCAACATTTTTCAGTTTTCCCCTGAAATACACACTGTTGCCGCCGCGTAGGTCACCGCCTATGGAAAACGGCGTTTTTATCTTAATATCATCACTTGCGGGTAAATCCAGCGTTTCAGATAAAGCGCCGTCTACATAACAAAACAGCTTACTCTTCGCCGTGTCGCGGACGATGGTGAGCGTTACCCATTCTCCTTTGATGACATTTACACCGGTAAATTTCTTGTCTATTGTACCTTTGGAATCTACCCAATAAAAGCGCGGATAGCCTCCCGCAGTAATCTCAATGTTGAAGCTGGGGGTATCCTGACCGTAGCTTCCCACAATGACGCCGCCTCTTGTCGTGGTACCGAAAGTTTTGGGGAACCATACGGTTGCCTCAAAGGTATTGGGCGTATCTGACAGAGGCTTTGATGATTTGTAACTGGGGTCCGCAGTGAATGTCATTCCGTCCGTTGACTCTACTACCGGCAACGCATTTTCGGATGCGCCGCTGGCGGTGTATCCCGTAAAAGCGGTGAGCAAAAGAACAAGAGCGAAAATAATGCAGAACAGTTTGCTTTTCCTTGTTTTCATAGTCCTCGATTACCTTCACATAATTGTTTCATTGTATGACATCTTATTATATACCGTATCACCAAAAAAGCCAATAGCGCTTTGCTCTTTTTTTGTGCATTTCTGAATTTCTGCATTTCGCATTTGCTTTTACGGGTATTTTACAGTATTACTTAAATTTGTCAACCGCTTTTCAGTTTTTCGGAATCAGTATGAATTTGCGCTGCATTATTCCCGCTTCATCGGTCTTATTTGCAAGGCAGAGTTTTTCTACGGATACTCCGTGCGCCTTGCCTATCTGCCACAGGGTTTCGTTTTCGTCGGGATAGTATATGAGAAGCGACGGGCTCTTATCTGAACCGTTTGCCTCTTTTATGCTTATTCCGGTAACGCATTCGTAGCTTCCGCCGACAAACGCCGTGCCCTCCGCCTTAAGATGTATGCTTACAAAGCAGTTATTTCCGTTCTGCTCCCACGATATGCCGCCGACCGTAACCGTTATATCGGCATCATCCGCTCCGTCGGGGATATCCGTCGAATAAGCAAACGGTATACTGTGCTCGTATGCTCCGTAACCGCCAACCGCCGTCTTCGCGAATATTACGGCGTCACAGTTGCCCTCGCAGAAAAGCTTGCCGGATTCCATACGCTTTCTGCGTATCTGCGCCTTTGAACGGACAAAAAGTACCTTTTCAAGCTCATCGTCGCTTACACTGTCCGATGTCTCGAATTCCGAGCAAATCACCTTGGAAAGTCTTGCATACCTCACCGTTGCGGTATCAAGCGTGCATTCTCCGGCAGTGCTGTATGCGTCGCTTACGCAGCACACGGTGTTGCTCTTATAAACCGTTATTGCGGAATTTACATCAAAGTCGAGCGATATCACGCTGCTCTGTCCCGAAGCGTCTATTCCCGCTCCGTATCTTACACCCGATACCGATGTTGATGCCGTAAATCTGCAATTATCGTCGCCGTCCTTATACTCGATGAGCTGTGAGAGCGGAAGCGTGCTTTTGTATGTGAGAACGCTGCCGTCGTCGGCGGAATACACTGCGCAGAACTGTGCGTTTGCAGTAACGGTCAGCTTTCCGTCTCTGAACGCGGTCTCCGAGCGTCCGACGCAGATATCGCAGTATAAAATCTCGGCTACGGGCGGGAAGCTTTCGGGAAGCGGGATATCCTCGCTCACCCTCTGCGGCTTTGCGGAAAGCGCAAAAACAGATGTGACGGGGATTTCGCTTTGTCTTATCTGTGTGTTCTCGGGAATTTCGGGATAGCCCTGCACGGTTTTTGCAACGCTCCTTATGCAAAGCTCCAAATCGAGCTTTGCGGAGAGTCTCCTCGAGCCGGAAAGTCTTATTATCGGCTCTTTGGCGTATGCCTCCGCCGAAAGTACATCCGCGTCGCCGATATCCGCCTCCGCGCTGTACGGGCTATCGAATGTGAATTTGTGCAAGTCAGCGTCCTTGTCGGAAAGATACAGTACGCAGAACGAAGCATTTCCGCTCAATGTTATTTTGCCGTCGTCGGCGTTTATCTGCGGAAAATCCGCGGTCGCCGTGCAGTCGATTATCCTCGCGATATCGACAGAATAATCGGGGACTGTCTGTTCGCAGGATATTTGTGACGAAAGCGTCTGCTTTTCCGATGCCGAATAAACATAAGAGGGAATCTTTTGCGAATCGATGGTGAATTCCATTTTTGTTCTCCTTTGCGTTTTTTGTTACATACTATGCCGCAAGCTTCTGTTTTATTCCCGCCATGTGCAGTATGTTTTCTTTTGTCTCGGAGCACATTATCACGGAGAGCACGGTATATGACAAAACGGTTATTACTATTTGCAAAACAAGGCTCGGCGCTCCGTAGGAAAACGCCCTTGCCGAGAGCGTTCCGATGCTTCCCGCTCCGATGGCGCATAAAACAGGCAGCAATATATCCGACACCACGGAGAAATTGACGCCGCTCACCTTGACGAGCTTGTATAGGCTCATAGATGTATTCATAAGCTCCGTGACGAATACCATCACGATATAGCCCGAAACGCCGTACACGGGAAGCAAAAAATAAACCAAAATCACGCTGACAAAAGAATCGAGAAGATTGTATCCCATCGACGCGACCTGACAGTCAAGTCCCTTCAGCATGGAATCGACGCTTATATCGAGATACATCACGGGTATAAGCGGCGAAAAAAGGCGAATGAATCCCGCGCTTTGCAGGCTATGGTAAAGTGTCGATGCAATATTGTCGGAGCAAAAGAACATCACTCCGGCACATCCGACGGAGAATACCTGCGTCATGTGAATCACTCTGCGGACTGCGGCTTTTGTGCCGATGACATCGCCTCTTGTGCGGCTTTCCGTGACGGCGGGAACAAGTATCGATGCAAGCGAACGCAGAATGCAGGACGGAAACAAAACCACCTGCAAAGCCATTCCGTGCATAACGCCGTAGAGCGCAAGTCCCGATTCTCTGCCCTTTGAAAATTTTTTGAGCCCCGCGGGAATCAAAAGATGCTGAATTGTGGAAAGTCCCGAGCGCAAATCGTAGCCGAGTGCATCGGGTACGGCGATGCGCAGAAAGTCTTTGAAAAACGGCTTTTTCGATTTTATTCTCTTCTTGCCGGAAAGCTCCGCCGCAACAAGTATCGCCGCCGTTATCAGCGCACAGAGCTCACCGACGACGCTTCCCTTGGCAATCTGAAGGCAGCAGTATTCCATATCGGCGCCCTGTCTGAATGTGGCTATTATGTAAACAGTCTGCGTTATCTGCGCCGCCGCCTGTACCGCCGCGGTCTTTATCACCTTGTAAAACGCTCCGAGATAGGCAGTCAGGACGGCTTCGAGCGATATAAGCGGAAGCGTCAGCGAAAGCACCTTCAGCGCGGGAACGCAGGCGCTCTGCGAAAGCATTTTTACGCCGACGGTCTCCGAACAGCAATACAAAACAAGCGCCGCCGCCGTTCCGGTGACGAGCGCGCACACAAGCATTTTGGCGATAAGCGCTCTCGCGTCGGGCTTTTCCGAAGCCTCATCTTCGACCGCAAGTCTTGTTGCGGCAAGTCTGTAACCAGCCGACGAGAAGCTCACTCCGAGTCCGTATACCGACATTATGACGGTAAAAAGTCCTATTCCCTCCGCTCCCATTCTGTTTGTAAGAAATACATTGAGCGCAAGCGAAATTCCTCTTAGGCAAAGTCCTGCCGCCGTGGATATTATTGTCAGTCTTGTAACCCTGCTCGCCTTCATCAATAAGCCTCCGAATAAAATCATCTTAACAATCTTATTCGGAAAACGGCATAAAAATTCGTCTGTCCGAGCGGACAGACGAACCTTTGCTCAGCCTTTGTGCCTTAAAAAGAAGAACCGCAGTATCGGGCTGATAAACCGCGGCGACCGCAAAATTACGATTCTCATATCATTTCCTCCGTTCGGCGTTCTCTTTCCTCTTTGCTTCTATTCTATGCTCTTTGCCGCTTTATTGTGAAAACGCTTGACAAAGCTTTTTTGCAAAAGTATAATTACAAAAAAAGAACAAGGAGTTTTTATATGTTAAGCGGAAAGCATCACATTGAAATCGAAATAGAAAATTACGGCGTAATCAAGCTCGAGCTTGATGCCGACAAGGCTCCCGAAACAGTAGATAACTTTATCTGTCTTGCAAAAGACGGCTTCTACGACGGGCTCACTTTTCACAGAATAATCGACGGTTTTATGATTCAGGGCGGCGACCCGCTCGGCAACGGTATGGGCGGCAGCGACAAGAACATTAAGGGAGAATTCGCGCAGAACGGATTTATGACAAACGACATCTCTCACGAAAGAGGCGTTATCTCCATGGCGAGAGCGCAGAGCTTTAACAGCGCAAGCTCACAGTTCTTTATCTGCCATGAGGACAGCAAGTTCCTCGACGGCGCTTATGCCGCATTCGGCTATACGACAGAGGGAATCGAAATCGTGGATATGATTTGCCATGATACTCCCGTCCGCGACGGCAACGGCACTGTAAGAAAAGACGACCAGCCCGTTATAACGGAAATAAGAGTCATCGACTGAAGGCAAACATCAAAAAGCGGCTTTGCGTTACGCAAAGCCGCTCAGCTTGCTGACAAAGTCAGCAAGCTGTCAGATGATGAGAAACGCAGGCTGATTGTCCGATTTTGTCGTCGTCGGCGTACAAGTGTACGACAGAGGACAAAATCGGATAAAGACAGGTAAAGACGGGCATTTTTGCCCG
>JAZQOM010000013.1:0-2827 GCA_045627885.1 Eubacteriales bacterium | reverse complement strand
GAGGCTCTCGGCACAACCGTATATACGATAGAGCTTATCGTCGAAGACGGCGATATCGTAAAATAATTTTTATATTGTAAACAATAACGCTTTTACAAAAGGCGGCTTACGGAAAATCCGTAACCCGCCTTTTTTGTCGCGGCACAAGCATTTTTATACAAAGCAGTCTTTTCAAATATGTATAATATGCACAAAATATAAAGAATCTTGTTATAAAATATTGTAAAATTTTTCAATAATTCTATTGAAATATAAGCTGTTATAGTATAAAATATATCTATAAGGCGCTCTGCCTTTTCAGAAAGAAATAATAAAAGGAGATACCCGACCATGACAGAAACGAAAAACATCCGCAACATCGCTCTTATCGGACACAGCGGAAACGGAAAGACCACTCTTGCCGAATCCATGCTGTTTCTCTCCGGAGCAACCGAGCGCTTCGGCAAGATTGATGAAGGCAATACCGTATGCGACTTTGACGCAGAGGAGATAAAGAGAAAATTTTCGATTTCCGCAGCCGTAGCTCCGGTGCAGTGGAAAGAGATAAAGATAAATCTTATCGACGCCCCCGGTTATCCCGATTTTGAAGGCGAAATGGACGAGACTTGGAGTATCGCCGATATCGCGCTCATTCTCGCCGACGCAAACAGCCGCGACGGCGTTCGTGCCGGAATGGATATCGCGTGGCAGAAGGCTACCGAAGCGGGAATCCCCAAGGCTATATTCGTAAACAAGGTTGACGACGAAAACGCCAACTTCAAAAAGACCTTTAACAAGCTGCGCGAAAAGTTCGGCGTGTCGGTTTGCCCCGTTCTCGTTCCGCTCATCGTAGACAGCAAGGTCGTCGCTTATGCCGACCTCATCGAGCACAAGGCGTTTGTATACGACAAGAATACCGGCGCGTCAAGCGAAGTCGAATTTCCCGAAGGCGCGGCAGAGGATGTGGCAAAGTATTCCGATATGATAGCGGAATCTCTTGCCGGAACATCGGACGAAATGATGGAAAAATACTTCGCCGGCGAAAAGTTCACATTTGACGAATCAATAGCCGCTCTCTGGAAGGGCATTCTCGACGGAACGATAGTTCCCGTAATGTCAGGCGCGGCGCTCCGCTCGCAGGCGATATCATCGCTCTGCTATCACATCAAGCATTTCTTCCCCGACCCGCTCACAAAGCTCAAATATCTCGAAAACGGCGATGCCGTTCAGTCTGACCCGAACGGCGACCCCGCTATATTCGTGTTCAAGACGGTAATCGACCCGTTTGTCGGCAGAATGAACTACTTTAAGGTTATGAACGGTACCGTCAAGCGCGATATGGTATTGAAGAGTGCAGAAGACGGACACACCGAAAAGCTCTCACACATCTATATCGTAACCGGCAAAAAGCAGACAGAGGTCGATGAGCTCGTATGCGGCGATATCGGCGTTACCACAAAGCTCTCGAATGTATCGACAAATGACACATTCTATATGACAGAGCCGATTCAGTACAAGAAGATAAACTTCGCAAAGCCGTATTCATATATGGCAATCGTGCCGAAGGCAAAGGGCGACGAAGACAAGATTTCCGGCGGCATCTCAAAGCTTCTCGAGGAAGACAGAACCCTGCGCTACGAGAACAACGCGGAAACGCATCAGATGCTCATTTACGGTCTCGGCGACACGCATCTTGATGTCGTCGTATCGAAGCTCAAGGATAAGTATTCGACGCAGGTCGAGCTCTCCACACCGAAGATTCCGTACAGAGAAACGATAAAGAAATCGGTTAAGATTCAGGGCAAGTATAAGAAGCAGTCCGGCGGACACGGTCAGTACGGCGATGTTTGGATTGAGTTCACGCCCGGCGAAGAAGAAGGACTTACATTCACCGAAAGCACCGTCGGCGGCTCTGTTCCGAAATCATTCCATCCCGCGGTTCAAAAGGGACTCGAAGAGTGCATGAAGGAGGGAATTCTCGCGGGATACCCGATGGTAAAGCTTCATGCAGACCTCTACGACGGCTCATATCACGATGTAGACTCGTCCGAAATGTCGTTTAAGCTCGCCGCAAGAGAAGCTTATAAGGCAGGTCTTCCCAAGGCGGCTCCGGTAATTCTCGAGCCGATAGGAAAACTGCTTGTTACAACTCCCGACAGCCTTACCGGTGATATTCTCGGCGATATCAATAAGCGCCGCGGAAGCGTTAACGGTATGCTCCCGATAGAGGGAAGAAGCGGATACAGCACGGTCGAGGCAGATGTTCCGATGTCGGAAATGACAGACTTCCCCGTAAAGCTCCGCGCACTTTCACAGGGACTTGCAAAGTTCTCGTTTGATTTCGACCGCTACGAAGAAGCACCCGCTCCAGTTGCACAGAAAATAATCGAAGCGGCTCCCAAGAAATCGGCTGATTAACAAAATATATCAAATAACCGGCGTCCGCAAGTGTTTGCAGACGCCGGTTGTTTTTAAGGATTGTAAAATGAATCGGCAAGCCGTGAATTGCGCGCATAGCGCACATTGCGGTATGTTTTTGTGCCGCAAAAACGGTTTTATGGTATACGATGTTTTCGGCGTGAGTGTCCCTCGGCGTGCTTGTAGGGGAAGTTATCAGCTTCCCGTTTTTTATTGAGGTGAAAATAACGAAAAGCGGGCGACTGATAGTCGCCCCTTATCATGCGGCGTGCCCACGGGTGTAATAGCTGTTGGAAATGAAGCCGCATCAGAACGCCGAAATGCGAGGCGTCAAGGAGTGCGAGCGACGGGTTTACTTTCCGTAAATCCGAGCGTAGCACGACGCACGGGAACAAAGTAATGCAGCGTTTCTCGAGTGCCGACATTATGG
>JAZQOM010000012.1:0-23997 GCA_045627885.1 Eubacteriales bacterium | reverse complement strand
TTATCCCGTCAGCGGATATCCCATGACCGCGCCGAGATGCCAGATGTGTATGGAGATATATCAAAACTCGCTCAAGGGTAAAGGCGGATACATTGTTTACGATATGTACCATAACGCATGAAACCGCCCGCGGATTTACTATATTGTCATAATAACATAAAAAAGCACTTGCTCTCGCAAGTGCCAGAGCACTGACAAACTCGTTCTACCGGCAATAAGTACATTTTTATAAAAAATTTTATGTAAACTGTAAAAATTAAACACAGGTTCAAAAAAGAGGAATGACGGGCTTTATAAGCCCGTCATTATTGCCTTTTTCCGTTTATTAAACAAGATAAAGCGAAAAGTCAACTCTGCTCATTATGAACGCGCCGAGGAAAATCGCGTCCAAATCTTCGCAATCTGTGGTGATAACGATATTGCTCTGCTTGTTGCCGATAGCCATAACGCCATCTTCTTTTTCGCCCGGAACATTCATTTTATAAACCGCAACTTGATTTCCCGCTTCGTCAATCAGAGCAAATTCGGGATGCAAAATATCAAGCTTTACAAGAATTTTGAAGCTGTATCCTTTTTCCTCCAAAATATCGAAGCAGTTTTTTCCGTCTATCTTAAAATAAGAAGCCGTTGTCATGCTGAGCCCCATCGTTCCCTGCTCGACGGATGTCGTTTTGCCGACTTTATGGCTTACCGATGAAGCGGTAACATGGTTGACAAACTCAAAATCGCTTGCGCCGAGTAGCTTGAATTTGACAAGATTGGCTTCACAGAGCGATTGATTGTTTTCGCTTTCGAGCTTAAAGCTTTGGTTCATTTTGCCGCAGTGAAATGCATGATATACAGCCATAGTATTACGCTCCTTTTTTCTTTTTGAAGATATTGTAACCGATTCCGCCTGCTCCGACGAGGATAATGACAATGCCGATAATCACAAATACAAAATCTCCGGAAGTGTCACTCATAAACTCTTCGGGATTATCGGGATTGATATATACAATAACCTTGTCGCCCTTTTTCATTTTCGAATCGTATCTGCCGTATTCTTTTTCGGTATACAATTTGTCGTTATAAGAATACTCAACGAATACGCGATACTCATAATCACTGTCGTCTATTCCGTCAGATTCATCATAAACGGGGGATAATTCTTTTTCGATTTCGGTTATTGTTGCATTTTCCTCTATGTAGTTTTCCGGAACATCTTTATTGAATATTAAGAAGAGTGTCAAAAATCCGATGCCGAACACCAAAATCAAAGAAAATACTATGACCGAAGTGATAAAGTTGAATTTATTTACCGCTTTTGCTTTCATAAAAATCCTCCGATGATATAACTTCCATTATTTACTTTATCATAATCTTATAAGCAAGTCAATATGTTCAAAGCGTTTGCACCGGATGACAGATTTTCGGCAGTATTTGATAATTTGACATCGATAGTAATTCATACTATAATAAAGCCGAGAAAGCGTGTCTTCGGTTTTATCTGAAACGGCAATCGTAAAGTATGGCTCGAAAGGTGAATATTGAAATGACTAAAGACACAGTAAAAACTCTCAAGACAAATGAATTTACAATGGATTACGCAGTATTCGGAAGCGGCTCAAAGGCGTTTGTAATCCTTCCCGGGATGAGCGTCACTCCCGTAATAAATTCTGCTTCCGCAATCGAAAGCGCATACGCGATGTTCAAAGCGGACAGAAAAGTATATGTTTTTGACAGGATAAGAGAAATCGAGGACGGATATCTTGTCGAAGATATGGCACGCGACACGGCAAAGGCGCTGGAGCTTCTCGGAATAGAAAATGCCGATATATTCGGAGCATCTCAGGGCGGAATGATGGCTATGGTTATCGCGGCAAGATATCCGCATCTTGCGGGCAAGCTCGTCTTGGGCTCAACGCTTATGTGTCAGAATGAAATATCGCAAAAAACCTTTACGGATTGGGAGACACTTGCAAATAAAAAAGATATCGTCGCGCTGAACCGCGATGTTAACAGCCGCGTTTATTCAAAGGAATACCGCGAAAAATTTGCGGAGATTTTCAAAAAGCTCGAGACAGTGGGAACACAAGAAGATATCCGCCGCTTCAAGGTGATGTCGCACGCATCGCTCGTCTTTGACTTCAGGAGCGAGATTGAAAACATTTCCTGCAATACCCTTGTAATTGGCGCCGAATGCGACAAAGCGCTGTCTTTCGGCGCGTCCGAAGAGATTGCCCGCGCGCTCGGATGCACTTTGTTCAAATGCGAAAATGCGAGCCACGCGGCATACGACGAGGAACCGTATTACAAGGAAAAACTCGCGGAGTTTTTCCTGAGACAATAAGCGGATATTCGACTGTATTTTAAGCCGATATTTTGATTTTTTCAAAATATCGGCTTTACTTTTGCAAAAATGCGTATTATAATTATTACATATTTATAACAAAGGACGACGATATGACTAATAATTATACATTATGTGCCGCGGATATCGACAAAATATCAGATGATATTCACATCGAATTGTCGCGCTTGCGCATAGATGAGAAAGAGATAAAAAGCATACGGCTTTCGGCGGAAGAATGTCTTATCGAATACGGCAAAAAATTCGGCGAAGATGCCGCGGTGACGCTTGTATGCGAAAAACACCTTTTTTCATATCGGATTTCGCTCTGCGTTTTCTGCGCAAGCTTTAATCCCTTGCCCGAAGACGATGACGAATTTATGCTGATGAAAAAGCTGACTGAATCTTTATCGTATTTGCCGTCCTGGACATACGACGGCAAAATGAATATTATTTCTTTTTCGTGCAAGCCGCACAGGAGAATCCCCGAATTTTTGTACTATGTTATCGCGGTTTCGGCGGCAATCGTATTTGGATGTATCGCAAGAGCGACGGCTCCGGAGCTCTTTGAGGATATATGCAAGTCATATCTTACTCCCGTGTCAAATGCGCTGATTGGTTTTTTGAGCTCACTTGCACTGCTTATGCTGATATGCTCGATTATTGCCGGCATCGGCATTATGGGCAATCTTCGCACGCTCAAAAAAATCGGCTTGCGAATGATACTTCGATTTATCGCCATTCTTTTCTGTTGCCTTATTTTTGTAACGGCGCTTTCTTTGCTCTTTTTCCCACTGCATGGCGGAAACGACGGAGCATTCGATGCGAAAGCCCTGTGGAATCTTATAGTGGATATCATTCCGTTAAACATATTTGCGGCATTGGGCGACGGAAATGTTTTGCAGGTGATATTCATTTCCGTATTCTTCGGAATTGCCCTGCTTTCCGTATCCGGAAAGGTTAAAAACCTTTCGGCTTTGACACAGCAGATTAACCTCACCGTAAACAAAATGCTCTGCTTTGCCGTAAAATCAATGCCGGTGGTTGTTTTTATAAGTATATTCGGAATTGCGGTTTACGGCAATCTTCCAAAGCTTTCCGATATATACAAATACTTGCTGATTATGCTAATCTGTTGCTTCGCAATGACGGCTTTTTCCGTTTTGCGCGTATGCGTCGGCAAGCAGATTTCGCCCGCTCTTTTGATAAAAAAGCTGTTACCCGCACTGTCGGTCGCTTTTTTCACCGCATCATCCGCCGCCGCGTATACATCCAATGTCGATATATGCGAAAACAAACTCGGAATAGATAAAAGCATAGTCAAGCTCGGAATTCCGATTGGAAGCATAGTTTTCAAGCCTTGCACGATATTTCAGCCGCTGTGCGGATGCCTTTGCTTTGCAAGTCTGTACGGGATAGATATTTCGTTGTCGAAGCTCATTACTCTTATGATAACCGTAATGCTTTTGGCAGTCGCACAACCGCCGACGCCGGGAATACTTATAAGTTGCTTTACACTGCTTTTCGGGCAAATAGGAGTACCGCTCGAGGCGCTGTCGCTAATTATCGCTTTGGAGTGCATTTTAGACCGTATCGGAACATTTACAAATGTTCTTTCACTGCAGACGGAGCTTATTGAGTTTTCCGCTTCAAGTGAAAAGCTTGACATCGCCGTCTTGAAAAAGAAATTATAGCAAAGACGCCGCCCGCGCATTATTGACAACGAAGCTTTTTATGATACAATATCACTGTGATTTGCACAATCGGAGGAATAAAATGAAAAAACTTACAGCACTCATTCTCTGCCTTATTTTAGCGGCCTTGGCATTCTGCGGATGCTCAATCGAAACCGGAAAGGAAGCCGAAAAAGACGGCGAAAAAGAGGCACGGCAGGAAACCGGCACCGACGATACCGAAAAAGAGGACGAGCCCGAGGACAAGCCGTTGGACGAGCCGAAGAGCGATGTTGACATTTCCGAATATAAAGCGCCGGCGGAGCTTGTAAGTATTGATATGAGCAAGGAAGACCCCTCAAACGACTATATAAAGTTCGTATACGATACAGACGGTAAAATTTCGCAATGCTACTATAAAATCGGCGACAATCTTGTGACGGTTTCTTATGTATACGAGGACGGCGGCGCGGAATTGTACGCGTTTATCGGAGACGGAATTCTTGCCGCCGATGAAGAAATAGAGCTTTTGAGCGATTACAGTCCCGAAAAAGGCTTCACGGTGATAAAGGGCTATTATTTCAAAGGCTACGACGCACAATAAAAAGCAGAATAACTGTAAAAAACGCCAATCGGAACGGGATTTTCCCGTTTCGATTGGTTTTGTGATGTATTTTGCCGTAACACGAGTAAACGGCACAGAATAAAATGATTTTATGAACGGAGCCATTATGAAAAGCTATCAGGATATAAACTCGGAAACTGTAGACCGCTGGGTAAGCGAGGGCTGGGAATGGGGAAAGCCCATATCTCACGAGCAGTACACAGAAGCCGAAAACGAAAAATGGGAGATATATTTAACTCCGACAAAGCCCGTGCCGAAGGAATGGCTCGGAGAGATAAGCGGAAAGAAAATACTCGGACTCGCCTGTGGCGGAGCACAGCAGATGCCTATTCTCACGGCGGCGGGCGCAGAGTGCACCGTTCTCGATTATTCGGCAAAACAGCTCGAAAGCGAAGAGCTTGTCGCAAATCGGGAGGGATATAAAATAACCGTCGTCCGCGCCGATATGACAAAGCCGCTCCCTTTTGACGACGAGAGCTTTGATATCATAATAAATCCGGTATCGAACTGCTATGTCAGCGAGATTGAGCCCATTTTCAGAGAATGCTTCAGAGTGCTCAAAACGGGCGGAAGATTTCTGTGCGGCTTTGACAATAACATAAACTTTCTCGTCGATGACGACGAGGAGAGAATAGTAAACTCTTTCCCGTTCAATCCGCTTGTAAATCCGGAACAGAGAAAACAGCTTGAGGACGCGGATTGCGGAATGCAGTTCACCCACCCGCTTTCGGAGCAGATAGGCGGTCAGCTCAAAGCCGGCTTTACGCTTTGCGATATATACGATGATACAAACTCGGAGGGCAGACTCGTCAAGCTCGGAATACATACATTTGAAGCCACACTGTCCGTAAAAAAGTAAGAGCGGTATTCGGCGGTTTTCTTAAAATTGACAGAAATTACAGAATTTTTACAATTTTTTGCAAAAAATGTCTTCCATTTTTAATTTGACTGTGATATAATCACTCTTGTTGTCTACAGTATTTGTATTCGGAGATGAATTTTCAAAAATGAAATACAAGCATATAAGACAGAATCTTTATATATCGGATGCCAAGCGCTTCGGAATATACTTTGCCGCATACACGGTATTGCTTATGCTCGGCGAGATTATAGCATACGCGTCTTCATTCGGCTTTATAGATATGAAGGGATGGATATTCCTGTTCATACCTGCGGAAGCCGCGGTTCTTGCAACTCTTTCCGGTTGGTTTTCCAACGAAAAAGTGGGCAGAATTGTCGATATAGTCGTAGTTATGTTTCCGACGATATACTATATATCGCAGGTAGTTTATTTCAACATATTCAAGTCGGTGTATTCTATATCCATGACGGGTATGGGAGTCGACGCGGTGGAAAACTTCAGCTGGGGCATGGGCTCAGTATTGAGAGAGGGACTTTGGGTATCCTTGCTGTTGCTTTTGCCGGCTGCCGTGCTGATAGTCGGAAGATTTCTGTTTTTCAAAGAGGCTCATTACAGAGCTCGCAGCCACGGATTTGCCGCAATCATCGCAGTTGTTTTGTGGCTTCTCGCCATGGCAATCCTTCCGCTCGGCGGAAAGGACGATTTTTCGGTATATCACGCATACCACAGCTCATTTGTCGATACCGATACGGCGGCTTCCAAAATAGGAATCCTCACAAACTCCGCGGTTGAAACAGGCAGAATGGTACGCAACCTTGTGTTCGGAACAGACGGAGGAAACGGAAACGGCTCCGGCGACAATATGCCGGTAGACGAAGACCTTGAGCCCGTTGACATTGACGATATCCCGGTCGAAGACCCCGAGAAAAAAGAAGATGAGCCCGTATTACCTACAATAGATACGAGCCCCAATATAATAAAGGAATTCGATTTTGACGCTCTCGCGGAGATTGCCAAAAACAAGAACGCCAAGGCTGTATGCGAATACGCGTCGAAGCAGAAGGGCACCAAAAAGAACGAATATACAGGCATTTTTGCTGATTACAACCTCATTTACATCTGCGCGGAATCGTTCTCGAACTATGCGGTTGACCCCGTGATAACTCCCACCTTGTGGAAGCTTGCCAACGAGGGCATAGTTTTGGATAATTACTATAACAGCTTCAAAAATACGACTACAAACGGAGAATTTTCTTTCCTCACATCGCTTTGGCCCGATGTGTCGAGATATGCAAAGCTCGGTACCAATAAGGGAAGCTTTGCGCAGACCGCGAACAATTCAATGCCCATGGGCATAGGTAAGCTTTTCACAGAGCAAAAGGGCATAGTTTCGCACGGCTACCACAACTATCTCGGAAGCTATTATTGCAGAGATAAGACACTGCCCAATCTCGGCTTCGAGTGCAAGTTTATGAACAAGGGAATGAAGTTTTCCACATCGTGGCCCACATCCGACCTCGAAATGATGGAACAGAGCATTGACGACTACATAAACGATGACCAGTTCTTCGCATACTATATGACATTCAGCGGTCACGGCCCGTACGATAAATCCAATATAATGTACCGCCGCAACATTGATGCCGTAGAGGAACTTATCGGAGACAGAAAGCTCAATGATGTTGCCGTCGGATATTTTGCCACGAACTATGAGCTTGAAAAGGCGATGAAGTACCTTCTCGACCGCCTTGAAGAAGCAGGCAAGCTCGAGAATACGCTTATTGTCTTGACGGGCGACCACTATCCCTACTACCTTTCCGACAGCGCAAGGAACAAGATTGCCGGAGAGACCGTCGATACGACATTTGATATCTACAAGAGCACCTGCACGATGTGGACTGCCGGAATAGATACGATTCATGTCAGCGATTGCTGCTGTAATGTAGATATATTGCCGACGGTGCTCAACCTCTTCGGAATAGAATACGATTCGAGACTTATTGCCGGCACGGATATTTTCTCGGATTCCATCCATGTTGCCATGCTTTACAATAAGAGCTATATCACCGATAAGGTCAAGTACAATAGCTCAAACGGCAAGGCTATATGGGCAGAAGATGTAATATTTAACGATTCCGAAAAGGAAAAGTACGCTCAGGCTATGCTCGACTATGTATCGGCAAAATATATTCTTTCACTTAAAATAGTTGACTGCGATTTCTATAAATTCGCGTGGGAGAACACCGAATTTGCTCCCGATGAAGAGGAACAGTAAAAAATAAAGCGGCTTGCCGCTTTATTTTTTTGAAAGACAGGATTAAGTAAAAATTAAACCGAAAGGAATGGTATTTGTGTTTTCGAGTAAAATAACGGCTTGCGATATGGAGCTTGTCAGAGCGGCGGCTCTTTCGTATATAAGCACGCCGTCACAGCTTCCCGTGACCTATAAGCTTGACGGAAAGGCATACAGAGGCATTCCCGCGGAGTTTGAGCCCAAGACGGAGAAGCGTCTTATCAGCTCGGATATCGCGGAGCGCATATATACCGGAATCGTGCCCGGCACGGAGCTTGAGCTTCGCGTCGAAACATTGGAATACAGAGATTACCCCGTTTTCGAGTGGACTGCGTACTTCACAAACAAAGGAAGCGCAAGAACGCCCGTAATTTCCGATTTTTACGGAGCGGATATGGTGCTCCCGAAGCACGGCGAAGTCACGCTTTATCACAATAACGGTGACTTCTGCAGCAGAGAGGGACTTGAAACAACCCAAAAGCACATGCCCTGCGGCGATGTATTTGAGGCGGCGAGCAAGGACGGCCGTTCGTGCGACAGAGCGTGGCCCTACTACCGCGTCATAACGGGCGAAAGCGGCTACAATATAGCGATAGGCTGGCCCGGCAACTGGCAGAGCTATTTCGAGAATGCCGAGGACGGCATCGAATTCAGAGCAAAACAGCAGTACACGAATTTTTACCTTGAGCCCGGCGAGACGGCGAGAAGCCCGAGAATCGTGCTCATGGCATTTGACGGCGACAGCGACAGAGGAATAAATGTCTGGAGACGCTGGTATTTTGCCCATGTTCTCCCGAGAACAAGAGGCGCAAGACTTGAGCCGAAGATGTGCTTTTTGCACGGCGGCGGAGGAGAGGAATTCACTCTTGCCACGGAAGAGAATCAGATTGCCGCAATAAGCAAGTATGTTGAGCGCGGCGCAACACCGGATATATGGTGGATAGACGCGGGATGGTATCCCTGCAAGGACGAAGAGGGAACAAAGCGCTGGGTACGCACCGGACGCTGGTATCCCGACCCCGAAAAGTTTCCGAACGGACTTTCCCCCGTCGGCAAAGAATGCGCGAAATACGGAATACAGTTTTTGCTCTGGTTTGAGCCGGAGAGAGTAATGCTCAAATATTGGCCCGAGGAAAATCCCAAAGAATATGTCATAAAGCTCAAGATACCGAAGCAGAACGAATTTTTGGATTCAAACGGACTTCTCGACCTCGGCAATCCCGAGTGCAGAATGTGGCTCACGAGCCATATAAAGAAGACCATCACCGACAGCGGCGTAAAGATTTACAGACAGGACTTCAACGGTTGCCCGTTCCCGCTTGATTGGTGGCTTCAGAATGACGAAAACGAGTCGAGATGCGGCATAACCGAGAACAAGCACATTCAGGGCTACCTGCAATTCTGGGACGATTTGCTTTTCGATACGCCCGACCTGTGGATAGACTCCTGCGCATCGGGCGGCAGACGCAACGATATTGAGGCGATGCGCCGTGCGGTTGCGCTTCACCCGACGGACTTCGGCTACGGAGAGCATCCCGTAAAGCAGGCATTTCAGAAGACATGGTATGAGTGGACACCGTATTTCCGCTCAATAGCGGAGTCGTGGGACGATAAGGACGGCAACTATACAGCGGACAAATCGCTTCGCTGCCACGGATACGACAGCTATGCGGGCCATTGTGCGTTTGCACCCGCAACCACATTCGGCGCGGACGCTTTTGCATCGGACGAAGAATTCGAGAGGGCAAAAGAGTTCAGAAAGTATTGGAAGCTTGCGTCCGTGTATACGCTTGACAGTGATTTCTTCTGCTTAACACCGGTGAGAAAATCAAGCGAAGACTATTATTCGATACAATTCTCACGCGAGGACTTCCGCGACGGACTTATACAGGTGATAAGAAACGCAAAATGCGAAGAAGAAAGCGTAACGGTATTTCCCAAGGGCTTTGAGGACGGAAAGACATACGAATTCAGCGCTCCCGAAAACGGCGATAAATTTATTGCTTACGGAGAGGATATCAACAGTGAGGGACTGACATTCTCCGTTCCCAAGAGAAGCGGACTGTTCTGGTTCTATAAGGAAATATGATAATTGACGGCTTTGCGCTTGCAAAGCCGTCAGAGCACAGAAAACTCGGTCTTGCGGCAATAAGCTATTTAATAAATAAAAAAACAAATACAAAAAAGAAAAATGACGGGCGTAATTCTCCCGTCATTTTTGCATTTTCCGTTCTTTTCTTTGTACGCCTGCGAAGAAAAGAACAAAAATATCCCTTCGTTTTCAGCACTCTTTAATATATAAAAAATCACAGTCACTCCGAAGCGCATTAACATATACTGTAATGCGGGGCTTCCCGCAAGATAAAACAAAAAGGAGTGATAGGATGAACAAAGGATATATAGAGCTTGCGCTTTCCGCGAACAATCAGGCGCAGCCCGTAAGAAACGCCGTGATAATCATCACGGACGGAATTACCGGCAGAGTTGTCGCAAGGCAGACGCTCACGGACAGTACGGACGGAAAATCTGCGATATTCGAGGTATACACACCCGACCGCTCTCTGTCGCTTATTCCCGATGTGCGCACTTTGCCGTACGCGGTGTATAATGCCGAGATTTCGGCTGTCGGCTATTATTCGCTTCGCGTCCGCGGTATACAGGTGTTCGAGGGGCAGACGGCGCTTTTGCGAGCAAGTATGATAGCGCTCCCCGAAGGGCAGCTTACGGGCGACGGCACCATAGATGTTCCCGCGCATCAGCTTTATTCCACGCCGACCGAGCGCAGGCAGGAATACGACAACAGGGGCAGAATACTCACAAGAGTAGTCATACCCGAGAATGTCACCGTGCATCTCGGACGCCCCAACGAGTCGGCAAGAAATGTCACCGTCGGCTTTGCGGAGTATATCAAGAATGTCTGCTGCAGCGAGATATACCCGACCTGGCCCGTCGAAGCGCTCAAAGCAAATATCTACGCACAGATATCGCTTGTGCTCAACAGAATCTATACAGAATGGTACCGCGGCAGAGGGTACAATTTCGATATCACCAATTCCACCGCGTATGACCAGTATTTCGTATACGGCAGAAACATCGACAAGAATATAAGCGACCTTGTCGACGGACTTTTCAACACTTATGTACGCAAGGTCGGCACAACAAATCCCTACTACACCGAGTATTGCGACGGAAGCTCCGTCACCTGCCCGGGCATGAAGCAGTGGGGCACGGTAACACTTGCCAACAACGGATACAGCGCGCTTCAGATTCTGCGCTACTACTACGGCTCGGATATTGAACTTGCCAAGGCGCAGAGCGTTGCGGGAGTGCCGAGCAGCTATCCGGGAGCACCGCTTTCGAGAGGCTCGTCGGGCTCCGATGTTGCCACAATACAGCGCCAGCTTTCCCGCATAGCGCAGAACTACCCGTCAATAGGAAATGTTGCCGCCGACGGTGTGTTCGGAGAGTCTACCGAGAACGCGGTAAAGAGATTTCAGCAGATATTCGGGCTCATACCCGACGGAGTTGTCGGAGAATCGACCTGGTATAAGATATCCAATATCTATGTAGCCGTCAAAAAGCTTGCGGAGCTTTCAAGCGAGGGAGAACGCTATGGCGGAGACGGACAGTACCCCGGCACGATTTTGCGCAGGGGCTCACGCGGAAGCAATGTGTCGAGCCTGCAGTATTACATCAATGTAATCGCCAACGGAACGGGATTTATACCTTCCGTTACGATAGACGGAATATTCGGAAGTGACACCGAAAACGCCGTAAGACAGTTCCAAAGCCTCTACGGACTTTCCGTGGACGGCTTGGTCGGGCCTTCGACCTGGAATACGATATACGACGCATATAAGGGAATAATCGACGGTGCCGAAACTCCCGGAGAAGACGAATACCCCGGCACACCGCTTCGCATCGGCTCCGTCGGAGACGATGTCCGCAAGATGCAGGAGTACTTGAACACCGTATCGACCGTATTCCCGTCAATTCCCAAGCTGACGGTCGACGGCAGATTCGGAAGCCGCACCGACAGTGCCGTAAGAGTGTTCCAGCAGATATTCGGACTTGCGTCCGACGGCATCATCGGGCCCATGACCTGGGAAGAGATAGTCGACGCGAGAAAATTTATCAAAGAAAACGCATACGGCGGCTCTTTACTTCGCTACGGCTCACAGGGCAACGAGGTAAGAAAACTTCAAAGACTGCTCAACTGCGCTTCGCAGACCTACCCGTCTATCCGCACACTTTCCGTTGACGGAATATTCGGCTCTGCCACGCAGAGCGCGGTAAGAGAGCTCCAGCGCATATCCGATATTGCGGTAGACGGCATAGTCGGCCCCGCAACCTGGAACGCGCTTTTGAGAATAAATCTCCGTTATCCCTGCGCGGATGAATCATCGGACAACACATCGGGAAATTCGTCCGGCGAAGACTGCAACTGCCATTAACCGAAAATATTGTCCCGCCCGCTTATTTACGGGCGGGACAGAGCTTTTTATGCTTAAAAAATATTGACAAAAGCATAATATAGGATTATACTAATTCTGTTTGAGTATATGTAATAATGTATACCTTGCAATAAAACAAAAGAAGGCTTGAAAATGCAGAAAAAAAAGAAAAAATCGGCTGATACCGATAAGTATATAATTATAGCGATAACGGCGGTGCTTGCGATAGTTCTCGCCATAACATTCCCGACGCTTCTTTCCACCAATAACATACTTAAGGAGCTGACCGTCGAGGCGGGCACGGAGCTTACTCCCGAGCTTTTCTTCAAAAACGGCAAAGTGCCGCAGAAGGCGGAGATAACGACATCGCTCGTATCAATCCCCACAAATACAATCGGAGCATATACCGTAAATTTAACGGTAAGGGGCAAAGAATACGAATGCGCGCTCACCGTAGCAGATACCAAAGCGCCCACGGCAAACCCCGTTCTTGACGCATTTACCTGGGGCGGAATACTTCCGGCTCCGGAGCAGGTTGTCACCGATATATCCGATGCCACGGCTGTAAATATAGAGTACAAGCAGGCTCCGGATGTAAGCCGCGACGGAATTGCAAATGCGATAGTAAAAATTACGGACGAGGGCGGCAATGTATCGGAAATTCCCGTAAGTATAAAGGTTACGGTCGATACGGAAGCTCCCGTGATAAGCGGTGCTTCCGACAGAAGAATATATCTCGGAGAGCCGATAGACTTTTCGGAGGGCGTAACAGTTACCGATGATAAGGATACCGCGCCGACACTCACCGTTGACGACGGCGGAATCGGAGATACACCTTCAGCCGGAAGATATACGGTTACATATACGGCGCGCGACGGAGCGGGCAACCAATCGAGCAAAACCGTCGTGTTTACGCTGATAAAGGACGCGCTTGCCCCCGTGATAAGCGGAACGAAGAACATAAACACCTATGTAGGAGCGGATTTCGACCTTCTTGAGGGCGTCACCGTAAGCGACGACCACGACCAAAGCGTTACCGTAACGGTAGATGACAGCGCTCTCGTACGCGATAAAGCGGGAACATATAAAGTAACATATTCTTCAATCGACGCATCGGGCAATAAGGCGGTAAAGACGATTACGGTAAAGCTTGTAAATGATGTCACCGCGCCGAAGATAGAGGTTTCCGAGGTTACGGCAGGTCAGAGCTCTGCTTCAAGGGTTTATACGGCACTCGGACACAGCGTCGATATGAACAAGTATGTCAAAGTATCCGATGACCTTGACCCGAATGTCAAGCTTATTTCTTCGGGAACGGTTGACTTCAACAAGGCGGGAGAATATAAGCTCACATATTCCGCAACGGATGCATCCGGCAATTCGTCTTCTCTTACCGTAACGGTAGTTGTCGAGCAGGATATCGAAGCTCCCGTGATAAAGGCTGATGATTTTGAGATATTCTTGGGCGAAAGCGTAAGCTACCGCAAGCATGTCACCGTAACAGATAAGCATGACCCCGCACCCGTGCTTACGATAGACAGCTCCGCCGTCAATATCAATGTCGAGGGAGAATACACGGTAAACTACACGGCAACAGACGCATCGGGCAATAAGGCGAGCGCATCGGCAACCGTAAAGGTAAGCCTTGTTCCCTCAAAGAGCAGCCTTGTGGAATGCTACGCAAAGGAAGTTTTGGAGGAGATTCTCACTCCGTCGATGAGCGATATGGAAAAGGCGTTTGCGATATATTGGTGGTCGCACGACCATATCAAGTATATCGGAACATCCGATAAGTCCGATTGGATAATCGGAGCCTACGACGGCTTTACCACAAGACAGGGCGACTGCTTCACATTCTATTCGGTGTCGAGGGCGCTTTACACCTATGCGGGAATAGATAACCTTCCCGTACAGAAGGTAAAGAAAAAGCCGACCGCGTCCAATCACTATTGGAATCTTATCTGCATCGACGGAAGCTGGTATTTTGCCGATTCAAACCACTTCAAATTCAGCAACGAGCTGTTTATGCTCACGCAGGCTGAGATGGATATCTGGGATAAGAGATATTATGCGGACGAGCATTATTACGGAGATGTAGAGCTTCCCGAGATTGCAACCGTTTCCGTGCAGAAAAAGCTCGACTACGCACGCAAGAAAGTAAAAGTATCGTAAAAAAGAGAGGGACGGCAAATGCTGCTTGGCGTAATAGGCGGACTCGGCCCGATGGCGACTGCAGTCTTTATGCGCTATGTAACGGAGCTCACGGACGCAAAAAGTGACCAAGAGCATATCGAAATGCTCATTCACAGCGTACCGTCGATACCCGACCGCACGGCGTTCATACTCAAAAAAAGCACACTTGACCCGAGACCGCGGCTTATTGAAGTCGGCAAGGGCTTAAAGGCGCAGGGCGCCGAGCTGATAGCCATACCGTGTATGACGGCGCATTATTTCCACGCACAGCTCGAAAGCGAAATAGGAGTACCGATAATAAACGGCATAGAGGCGACCGCAGAATATCTTGCCGGGCGCGGAGTAAAAAAAGCGGGCATAGCCGCAACCGAGGGCTCGGTAAAGACGGGACTGTTCCAGAACGCTCTTATCAAAGCGGGAATAGAGCCGCTCACACTGTCCCGAGAAGGGCAGAGCATAGTAACCGAAACGATATACAAAGAGATAAAAGCGGGCAAAAAGCCCGATATGGAACGCTTTTCTCTTGCAGAAAAGGAGTTTAAGCAAAAGGGTGCCGACGCGATTATTCTCGGTTGCACCGAGCTTTCTTTACTGCCGGAGGACAAGCTCGAAAAAGGACTTTACGCCGACGCGATGAAGATACTTGCGCGCAAGGCGGTTCTCGCGGCGGGGAAGAAGCTTGCAGAATAAAAGAAAGCAGGGGAAGAAATGCAACTTACCAATGTAATGGAGTACCTTGAGGGCACGGTAAAAAGACTGCCCGATAAGGTTGCTTTCGCGGATGACAGCACGGAGCTCACATTTTCGCAGATATACGGTGTATCGCGCTCGATAGGCTCATATCTTGCGGCAAACGGACTTTATAAAGAGCCGATAGTCGTATTTATGGAAAAGAGCCCGCAGATGATAACGGCATTCTACGGATGCGTCTACGGCGGCGATTTTTATGTTCCGCTCGATGCCGAGATGCCGAAATTCCGCATAGAGCTTATTTTGGATAACTTAAAGCCGAAGCTGATGATATGCGATAAGCACTGCAAGGAGCTTGCAATGGAATACGGCTTTGAGGACAACGCCGTATTATACGACGATATCGCATCCTTTGCCGTAAACGAAGAAGCGCTTGCAATTATCAGAGACAGACAGCTTGATACAGACCCAATATACATAGTGTTTACATCCGGCTCGACGGGCATTCCCAAGGGAGTATGCGCCTGCCACCGCTCGGTAATAGACTATATCGAAAATCTTTCGGATGTTCTCGGATTCAGCGAAGAAACGCGCTTTGCAAATCAGACGCCGCTCTACTTCGATGCCTGCTTAAAGGAGCTTTACCCCACGCTCAAATTCGGAGCAACGACATATCTTGTTCCCAAGCAGCTCTTTATGTTCCCGATAAAGCTTGTGGAATACTTAAACGAGCACAAGATAAACACGGTATGCTGGGTTGTATCGGCGCTAACGACGATATCCGCATTCCGCACATTCGATAAGGTTATCCCCAAGTACCTCAAGACGATAGCATTCGGAAGCGAGGTATTCCCGATAAAGCAGTTCAGAAGGTGGAGAGAGGCACTTCCCGAAGCGACCTTTACAAACCTCTACGGCCCCACCGAAACGACCGGTATGTGCTGTTTTTACAGAGTCGAGCGCGAATTTGAGCTTGACGAGGTAATTCCGATAGGAAGACCGTTCCACAATACCGAGATTCTTCTCATAAACGAGCAGAATAAGCTTGCAGAGGACGGCGAGGTAGGCGAGATATGCGTTCGCGGAACATCGCTCACACACGGCTACTACCACAATTTCGAAAAGACAGCCGAATACTTTACACAGAATCCGCTCAATGACCGCTATCCCGAGCTCATATACCGCACTGGTGACCTCGGCAAGCGCAACGAGCGGGGCGAGCTTGTGTTCGTATCGAGAAAAGACTATCAGATAAAGCACATGGGGCACCGCATAGAGCTCGGCGAGATAGAGGTAAATGTAAACCTGCTCGACGGAATATCCAATTCCTGCGCTCTTTATGACAAGGAAAAGAGCAGAATAGTGCTCTATTATACGGGCGATATAGATTCTGCGGCGCTTGTAAACGCCCTCAAAGAGAGAGTGCCGAGATATATGCTTCCCAATAAGGTGGAAAAACTCGATAATATGCCCCTTACTCCTAACGGAAAGATTGACAGAGTGGGACTTAAAAAATATTACGAAAATAAAAAGGAGAACTGAAAATGGAAGAACTTCTCGAAATACTCGGCGAGCTTCATCCCGAGGTGGATTTTGAAACCTGCAACACATTGATTGACGATAAGATTCTCGATTCATTCGACATTGTTTCGATAATCTCCGAGATAGACGACAGACTTGATGTTGTCATTCCCGCGGAGGAGATTGTTCCCGAGAACTTCAACTCCGCAAGTGCAATCTGGGCGCTTGTAGAGCGCATAGCGGAAGACTGATAATATGCTTTTCACATCGGCGAAGTTTGTGCTGTTTTTGGCGATAACGCTTGTACTCTACTATGCAATCCCCAAAAAGGCACAGTGGGAGCTTTTGCTTGTTGCAAGCTATGTTTTTTACTATATCGCAGACCCGCGCTACCTTATATTTATCGCGGTAACTACGGTAACGGTATGGGCGGCTGCGCTTATTCTCGACAAGAAGAACGCCATGCAGAAGGCGTATCTTGCCGAGCATAAGGCAAGTATGAGCCTTGAGGAAAAGAAAGCGTATAAGGAAACGGTCAAAAAGAAAAAATGGGCGATATTGCTTGTTTTTCTGATAGCAAACCTTGCGATTCTTTCCGTCACAAAGTACACGAATTTCGTGATAAGCAACATAAATGGCTTTCTTTCGGAGGGCTCAAAGCTCAAAACCGTGGATATGATAGTCCCGATGGGCATATCGTTCTACACATTTCAGAGCTTGGGCTATCTCATTGATGTATACCGCGGAACGCAGAGCGCGCAGAAAAATGTTTTCAAATTTGCGCTTTTCGTGTCGTTCTTCCCACAGCTTGTGCAGGGGCCGATAAGCCGTTACGGAGCACTCGAAAAGACGCTGTTTACCCCTCACAAAATGGAGCGCGACAACATCACTCTCGGACTTACGAGAATACTCTGGGGCTATTTCAAAAAGCTTGTCGTGGCAGACAGACTTATTGCGGCGGTAAAGACGCTCACGGGCACGCCGGAGCAGTATACCGGTGTATATGTGTTCTGCGCCATGCTCTTTTACGCCTTTGAGCTCTACTGCGATTTCACGGGCGGCATCGACATCACGATAGGTATTGCGAAGATGATGGGCATAGATGTTGCCGAAAACTTCGATTTGCCGTTCTTTTCAAAGAATATCAAAGAGTATTGGAATCGCTGGCATATCACGATGGGAACATGGTTTACGGATTACATCTTTTATCCCGTTTCGGTATGTTCACCTATGCTTAAGCTCTCCAAGTGGTCGAGAAAGCATCTCGGCAACGCTGTGGGCAAGCGCGTATCGGTGTACCTGTCAAGCCTAATCGTATGGTTTACGACGGGACTTTGGCACGGCGCGGCGTGGAACTTCATAGTCTGGGGACTTATGAACTTCGTTATCATTATGATATCGCAGGAGCTGGAGCCGCTTTACAAGCGCTTCCACGATAAATTCCACTTAAAGGGCAAGGCTCCGTACGAGGTATTTCAGATGATTCGCACCATGCTTTTGATGAGTATGGTAAGAATGTTCGATGTTTACAGAGATGTGCCGCTCACATTCAAAATGGTCGGCACGATGTTCACAAAATTCAATTTCGGCGCATTTGCCGACGGCTCACTTCTCAAAATAGGACTTTCCGCATCGGATTACATATTGCTTTTGTGCGCGCTCACGCTCGTACTTGTGACGAGCATAATAAAATATCGCACGGGCAAGACAGTAAGAGAACACCTTTACGAAAAGAGCTCGGCGCTTCCGATATATGCCGCCTGCGCCGTACTGCTTGTGCTTATACTCGTTTTCGGCGCATACGGCGTCGGATACGATTCGTCGCAGTTCATATACAATCAGTTTTGAGGTGACGGTATGGCTAAAAAAATAAAAACGGCAATAATAATTGTCTGCGTCATTCTCGCGCTGATTCTTGTTCTGTGGCTTTTGCAGAGACTTCTGATGCCCAAGTACCAGACGGGCATAGTCGAAGGCTCAATGACGGAGGAATATTACAGAGAAACGACCGACCACGATGTTCTCATGGTGGGCGACTGCGAGGTGTATGAGAATATCTCAACCGTCACCTTGTGGAGAGAATACGGCATAACAAGCTATATCCGCGGAAGCGCACAACAGCTTGTGTGGCAGTCCTACTATCTTTTGGAGGATGCTCTTAAGTACGAAACGCCCAAGGTAGTCGTTTTCAATGTCCTTGCGCTGAAATACGATACTCCGCAGAATGAAGCCTACAACCGTATGGCTCTCGACGGAATGAAGTGGAGTATGACAAAGGTCAATGCGATAAAAGCTTCCATGACGGAGGACGAGCACTTTATCGACTATGTTTTCCCGATTCTCCGGTATCACAGCCGTTGGAGCGAGCTCACAAGCGATGACTTCAAGCATCTTTTCACAAAGGATAAGGTCACTCACGCCGGCTATTATATGAGAGTTGATACAAAGCCGCAGACTGAGTTTCCCGAGCCTATGCCGCTTGCCGATTACACTCTCGGTAAAAACGCGATGTCATATCTCAAAAAAATGGCAAAGCTCTGCCGCGATAAGGGAATCAAGCTTGTTTTGATAAAAGCGCCCACGGAGTATCCGCATTGGTACGACGAATGGGACGCGCAGATAGTGGAATTTGCAAAAGAAAACGGACTTGATTACTATAACTTCATCACTCTCCGCGACGATGCGGGAATTGATATGAGCACGGATACCTACGATGCGGGGCTCCACCTGAATACACAGGGCGCGGAAAAGCTTGCAAAGTATTTCGGCAAAATATTAAAAGAAAAATACGGTCTTTCCGACCACAGAGGCGAAGCAAAATACAGTGATGCCTGGGAAGAAAAGTCGGAAGCCTATGATAAAATGAAAAAACAACAGTACGACGAGCTCGAAAAGTACGGCGAACTCAAGAGCTTCGGCGCCAATGCCGTAAAATAACGGCGGAAAGGAAACGGTATGAAAAAACTTTTAATCGTATTTTTGTGCTTTGTTCTCGTGTTCTCATTTGCAGCCTGCGGCGAAAAGGAGAACGGAGAAAAGCCCGAAAACAACGGCACGGAGCAGCCTTCTGCAGATGAAAAGGCACCCGACACTTATGTCGCATCCGTAAACGGTACGGATGTGTGGGTAAAAGCCGATATGGCACAGATAAAGGCAAAGCTCGGCGAGCCCACAAACTATTTTGAGTCGGAATCCTGCGCGTTTCAGGGACTTGACAAGGTTTACACCTACGGCAGCGTAATAATCCGCACCTATCCCGAAGGACAAAAGGATTTCGTTCTCAACATCGAGCTCAAGGATGACACCGTAACAACAAAAGAGGGCGTATTCATCGGCTCGACAAAGGAAGAGGTCGTTGCGGCATACGGCGCGGCGGCAGAGGACAGCGACACAGCTCTTTCGTATAAAAAGAACGGCACGGCGCTCACATTCCTTCTCACAAACGGCTCAGTTACGGCAATAACCTATACAATAGCAGACTAAACCGAACAGAATTACAAAAATCAGCTTTCCGCCGAGGAAAGCTGATTTTTTGCATATTTTTCCCGCAAAAGCAAAAACTACTGCGGGTGATATTATGAAAGAACAAAACTGCGAGCCGGATATAGCGCGTCAAAACGAGAACGCGCAGGCGGAACAACTCGCCAAAATGCAGATAGAGAACATCATACAGACGGGCAGTGTCATAACACGCGGCAACGATATGAGAGCCTTTGTGCTCTCGGTGATAGGGCAGATAGAGGGGCACTATATTTCATCTGCGCAGACAAAAACGACGAAGTACGAGCATATTTTGCCGCTTCTTGCGTCGATAGAAGAAAATCCGCTCATAGACGGGCTTTTTCTTGTAATAAATACCATGGGCGGCGATGTCGAGGCGGGACTTGCAATAGCCGAGATGATAGCGGGAATGGAAAAGCCGACCGTATCGCTTGTGCTCGGCGGAAGCCATTCGATAGGCGTGCCGCTTGCGGTTTCTGCGGATGTATCGTTTATCGTTCCGTCCGCTACAATGACTTTGCACCCCGTCAGGACGAGCGGACTTGTGATAGGCGTTCCGCAGAGCTTCGAGTATCTTCAAAAAATGCAGGACAGAATCTGCGCTTTTATCTGTTCGCATTCGCGTATACAAGAAGAAAAACTGCGCGCATATATAATGCGCACAGACGATATCGCAACGGATATGGGCACCGTGATAGACGGCGCCGAAGCGGTAAGCTCGGGACTCATAGACCGCATGGGCTCACTTTCCGACGCACTTTCAGAGCTTAAGGCTCTGCTTGACAAAAGAAACCGGCAAAGCTATAATTGAGCATGAACAAACAAACAAGAGGTCACTATGAAAAATTGGCAGATACGGCAGGAGGCACTTTTGCCGCACAGTACGGAAATACTTGCAAAAAAGCATATAGCGGTGTTCGGAATAGGCGGCGTCGGCTCTTATGTATGCGAAACGCTTGCAAGGGCTGGAGTCGGCAAGCTCACACTTGTTGACGCCGATACCGTATCGGAGAGCAATATCAACAGACAACTTATAGCGGATATCACCACGGTCGGCAGATATAAGACCGAGGTGATGAGCGAGAGAATCGCAAAGATAGATGCCGACATCAAAACCGTCTGCGTAAACGAATTTGTCACGCCCGAAACGCTTGAAAAGGTGCTTTTAGAAAAGCCCGATTTCATCGCTGACGCCGTGGATACGGTTTCTTTGAAGCTTGCGCTTGCGGAGTACGCGCAGAATAACGGCGTCGGCATAATCGCGGCTATGGGCACGGGAAATAAGCTTCATCCGGAGCTTTTCGAGATAGCCGATATATATTCCACATCTGTTTGCCCGCTGTGCAGAAGTATGCGTACAAGACTCAAGGAAATGGGCATAAAAAAGCTCCCGGTCGTATATTCAAAGGAACAGCCCGCAAGCGTTGTTGCGGATGAAAGCTCCGGCAGACACGCACCTGCGTCGGTAAGCTTCACGCCGCCGGCGGCGGGAATCATAATGACGGGCTACATAATACGGAGCCTGCTCGGAATAGACTGACAGAGTGCTGAGTGCGAAATATTCGCAAAATAAACATACCGTCGGTTGAATTTGCGCAAAAATGCGCCCGTTATGAAAACATAACGGGCGAAAATTATTTTTTGAGCTGAGAGTATTTATAAGTGATAATGCAAGATGCGATATGCAGCGCGAGCCACAGCGCCCCGAACACCGTAATCTTCACCGTTGCAAGCTTTGTGTCGATAATCTTATCGGCAAAGACATTTGCCACCAGAACAACCGTCATGGAAAGCACCGTGCTGAGAAGCGGGGAGAAGATGATGTATTTGTATTTGCGCCTGATATGCTTGCCCGTAACAATAACAAAATAGATGCCCGCCGAAACGGCAAGTGACAGAACGGCAATCGCGGCGCAAAGGTTTTTCCAAATTCCGGGGGAGAGGGAGAGCGCGCTTGTCGAGAAAAACAGGTTTACCCAATCAGGCGATTTTGCATCAAATTCACCGATAGTGAAAAGCACCGGAAAGAATGAACTTACAAGCAAAGCACATTGAAAAGAAAAAATAAGCGATACATAGATTTTTCTCTTTTTTCTGTGAGACATATGCTTGAGCTGTTCGTTGCAGACCTTGCATCTTTGATTTGAGCTTGAATTTTCGGTTCCGCATTCGGGACAGATAATCGGCATAAAATCACCTTCCGAAGAATTATGATAATGATAACCGAATTAACAATTCGGACAAAATGTATACATAAGTATATTAACACATTCTCACTGATTTGTCAATATTTCGGAAAATAAGCGGAAAAAAGGAATTACGCCCCAAGCTTTTTAATAAAATCCGCAACCTCGGCTTTCCAATCGTGCTTGTGAGTTTTGACTTGCAAAAGAGCCTTGTACGGCTTGCCGGTCAGCTCACACAGAGCGTCGATTTTTTCTTTATACGATATCCCCGACATACTGCATATCACATAAGAAAGCTCTCCGCGAAAGCGATTCTTGTTCTGCGCCAAAAAGGCGCGCATAACGGGACTGACATTTTCGCACCAAATGGGCGCAACTGCGATAATTTTGTCGTATTCTTCAAGCGAAAACGCCGGATTGCAGGGTGAAATTTCGGGCAGCTTCTTTTTAAGCCCGACTATTGCGGCGGCGATGTAGCCGAAAAAACCTTTGTAGCTTTTTGAGTCGGAAATCGCCATAAGCTCGGCATCGAGAGCCGACGAGATTTGCTTTGCAATCTGCTCTGAAATTCCCGAACGCGTGTGATATATGCAAATGGCTTTCACGGTATATAACCTCCGAAAAAGATAAATTCTCGATATAAATATACTATAAGCTTTGGCAAAAATCAAGGCAAGCCCTTGTATTTTGACTGCAAAGCAAACAATCGCTCAAAGCCCGTATTCCGGAGAAAAACGCAATCGGCTTTTGAAATAAAATCGGAAATTTACTAATTGATTTCTTTTCCGATGCGGATATAATGCCATTCCTGAACGGCGGCAACTGTTGCGAGAGCGCAGGCGGTTATTATCGGAAACGCAAGCGCTTGTTGAGAAAATATGCCGATGTAAATCGGAATCGCAAACAAAAAAGCTCCGCATATTTTATTCATAACGGTATGCTCCGAAGCGAATCGTTTATTTATAACGAAGCCGTTTATAAAGTTGGCAAATTTTATTACGGCGATTAAGACAATCCAAACAATTATCCATACGGGAATATTTACGACTTGTACTGTTTTTACTGTTGCAACAGCCGCAAATACGGTGTCTGCAATCGTATCAAGCTGAGCGCCGAGACGCGAATCTTTTCCTAAACGGCGCGCAACCATGCCGTCAAATACATCGCTTATGCCGCCGATGATATAAAACACATAGAACAATACTGAGAAAAAAGGGCAAAAGAGCAAGCAAAGAGAGCAAACAATTCTTATTCCCGTCAACACATTTGCCACGGTATTGTCTCCTTTTTTGTTATATATGAGCGACCTTTAGAGGTATCAATGTATTTAGAGAGATTTCTTTAATAGACTATGCAAAATGATAATTGCTTATAAAAGCATAGTTTTCAAATTCCGGTTTGCTTGGATTATTATATCAAATTTTGGTTAAAAAATCAAGGCATAGCCTAGTATCA
This sequence comes from Eubacteriales bacterium, assembly GCA_045627885.1. GTDB lineage: Bacteria > Bacillota > Clostridia > Oscillospirales > CAG-272 > CALCTE01. The sequence goes on along the minus strand of JAZQOM010000012.1, from coordinate 215 downwards.
CATCAATTCTGCAGGAATAATGATATATCACCCGTTCCGCAAAGAACGGATATCATTGAAAAAAGCAAGTCTTGTGGGACTTGTTCTTAAGGACAGTTTCATAGCACAAGTACCGCTTTGTGGTGAGTAAGTGCGCACTTATCAAAAAACAGGCTGACAAAAAAGTCAACCTGTTTTTTCTATTTCAGTTGGTTTTACAAAAGGTAAGTAGTGAT
>JAZQOM010000011.1:0-63639 GCA_045627885.1 Eubacteriales bacterium | reverse complement strand
CGGGTATAATATCACCTCAAGACATTTTCTCGGCGCACAACTGCGGCAAGGCGGACACATATACTTTGCAAAAGAGATATGCGGGGATGAAAATCTTATTGGTGCCGCCGCGGCGGTGCCGTATACGCACGGAAAAGTACTGCGCGGTACACTTGCAAGCGGGGATGTGTGGAACCGAGAGCAGGACCTTATAGAGTACTACCACAGCACATACGGCACATCCTGTGAGGATATGGAAAGCTTTGCTGTTATGCAAATGTGTAAAATGAGTGATATACCGTGTTTACCGATAAGAATAATCAGCAACAGTGAGTATTTTCCCGATGAACATTTTGAAAAAAACGCGGGAGAGCTATGCCAGGAATATACGCTTGATGTGATAAAATCGCTTACAAATATTTACTTAACCAACTGAAAGCATTTACAAATCGTTCTTCGTTCCGAATAAACCCATAAATCATTCAAAAAAGTATTGACAACACACCGCCGTGCGGGTATAATACAGTTGTTGTGAATACTTCACGCTGGTGTGGCTCAGTTGGCAGAGCAGTTGATTCGTAATCAACAGGTCGCCGGTTCAAGTCCGGCCACCAGCTCCACAAAAAACGCACTTTGTCTATAAAGACAAAGTGCGTTTTTTTATTTGATTTTTCTTGCTTCGGTATAAAACCTCTTTGTATCGGCATCGCCCATCGAAAAAGTCTTTCTCGGCAGTGCTCCGTCTGCAATAACCGCGGGATAAAGCTCGGATTTATCCATGGCATCCAAAATAAACGATATTGTATTTTCTCTGCTTGCAAGCTCGGTTGCTTCGGCTTCGCCGTGAATATAATCAAGCTTTCCCGATGAAGAAGAAAGATATTTGTCGAGAAAATTCTGCAAAGTGGCTACGGAAAGCTTATATTTCGGAGCGGTGAGTACAAAATAAGAATTTACTTCCCTGCTGACAAGCTTTATATTCTGAGCGCCGGCTTCGGGCTTATCGGAGAGTTTAGCCGACGGGTATTCGCAAAGCAAAGCCGCCACAAGAGCATTTACATCGGTATCGAAAACCGTTCTGTGAATAGCCTCAAAAACAAGACTTGTATCGTGCAGATTGACAAGCTCGCAAAGCGCGTATCTTGTTATTTCATTTTTGTTCTGTTCATAATGCGTCTTTGCTGTGGCAAGACTGTGATTTCCGTCACCGACGGCATATTGAAGAACACCTTTGCCAAAAGCGCCGTATTTTTCGCAAAATGCCTTTTCATCGGCAAGAACAGACAGCTTTTCGGCAATCTTTTCGCAAATATCTTGAGGAATACGATATCCGGCAATCCTTCCGCCGTTTTTCATAAGCTCAAAATCATATAACTTTTCAAAATCAGATTTAAGATTTGAAAGTGATTCTATTATTTCTTTCTTTGCGTCGTCAATCAAAATCATAATATGCGGAAGCTCAAGAGCGGCGTCTTTTCTGACTTTAAGCCTCGGCGGTATACGCTCTGTAATTGTGCCCTCCGTTGCACGGACTCTGCTTTCGCTTCCCTTGGAAAAATCATAGAGCTCAAGGTCAAGCATACCGACTATTCCGTGCCTTACGGAGCCATCAGGCAAGGTTCTTTCGACATAGATATACGCTTCACCGTACTCATTGAAAACGCCGCCGTCAATGTATTCGGTCATAGTCGCATTTATCTTTTCCACTCTTTTTTCAACATCATCGGACGAAAGATAAATTTCGGGAAGAACAAGCGAATATGCGGACGGCGCGCCATCCGTTATTTTTTGAACATCATCCCAATACGACTTATTTGATGTATATTGGTCGCAGGCAATAACCGACCATTTCGACATATCCGTTCCTTTTTTGGGAAGCAAAACCTTTGCTGGCAAAAAGCCGCATTTTTCATAAATATTCATATCAAAATCCTTTCTCTGCTATTGCATCCGCAAGACTTGTGTATCTTCTCGATTCTTTGTAATTGTCGACCATTTTATAAACAACATCTTTTCTGCCGACGATTATCAAAATGTTCTGCGCTCTTGTTATGGCGGTATATAGTAAATTTCTGATTTGCAGACGCTTTGGGAAATCGTACAAAGGAAGCACTACAATCGGATATTCACTTCCCTGACTTTTGTGAACCGTAATCGCGTATGCGTGCTCAAGCTCGTCAAGCATAGGATATTCGTATTCGGCTTTTCTGCCGTCGAAGCTTACATAAACCTTTTCAAAGCCGCCGTCGATATATGTGATATACCCGATATCGCCGTTGTAAACGCCCATACCTCTGATTCCGTCTTTGTCCGTCCAGGCTATGTTATAATCGTTTCGAGTCTGCATAACTTTGTCTCCCTCGCGGAAAACCCTGTCGCCGAGCTTTACCTCTGCTTTCGCGTTTCCGGGTGGATTTATTGCACGCTGCAAAATTAAATTCAGCGCATCAGTGCCGTTTTTTCCCTTATGCGACGGAATTATAACCTGAACATCGGAAGCATAATCCGGATAAGCGTGCGGAAGCCTGTACTTTACAAGCTCCGTAACGGTATCGTTTACTTCCTCAGGACTTTCTCTCGGCATAAAGAAAAAGTCTGCATCACGCCTTTCGAGATTGGGGTAGTCGCCTGAATTTATTGCGTGAGCATTCACTATAATCTGGCTTTCATTAGCCTGCCTGTATATTTCTTTTAGCGAAACTGTCGGTATTTCACCGGAATTTATTATATCACACAGAACATTTCCCGCACCTACCGCCGGAAGCTGGTCTTTGTCGCCAATCAAAAGAAGCTGTGCGCCCGGCTTAATTGCACGCAGCAGTGCTTCCATAAGCATAATATCAATCATTGAAGCTTCGTCAATGATTATGTAGTCCTCAGAAAGAGGACTTTTTTCGTTTTTGCCGAAGCTGTCGTCTTTTTCTCCGCTTAAATCAGCTTCAAGCATTCTGTGAATAGTTTTGGCTTCGCATCCGGTCGCAAGCTCAAGCCTCTTTGCGGAGCGTCCCGTCGGTGCGGCAAGAGCAACCGATATTCCGCATTGTAACAGAATGCGCAGAATCGCTTTTACTATCGTGGTTTTGCCTGTGCCGGGGCCACCCGTAAGCACCATTACGCCGCTTTCGACAGCGGTACGAATCGCTATCTTCTGAAGCGGTGCATAGTCAATGCCGTCCTCATCCTCAATGTCACTTATCGCTTTGCTGATGTTTATTATATTTCTGTGAATCATACCGAGCTTTTTCATTTCATAAAGACGGCTTGCAGTGTATTGTTCGGCATCGTAATACTGCAAAAGATATACTGCCTCCTTGTCAAGAAGCCTCTGCTTTACAAGAGAACCGTCCGAAATACACTTCTCAAGCGCATTTTCAACCTTTGCTTTATCGACACCCAAAAGAGAGCTACATACTTCGGTAAGCTTGTTTTCGGGAATGTAGACATGACCGTTCTGTGAGGCGTTGTGACGAAGAATATACTTAAGAGCCGCAGAAATTCGCTCTGGAGCATCATCTGTCATACCTTTTGCTTTGGCAAAAGCATCAGCTTTTTCAAATCCGACGCCGTATATTTCGTCGCACAGAATATACGGATTTGCCGAAACAATTTCAACCGCGCCGCTTCCCCAACGCTTATACATTCTCATCGCGGTAGATATTCCGAAATAGTCGCGACAGAACATTATGACGCTTCTTAAGCCGAATTGTTGTGCAAAGGCTTCTCCGATGGCTTTAGCTTTATCAAGCGTAATTCCCTTTATATCGGCAAGCCATTCGGGATGATTTTCGCATACATCAAAAGCGTCTGTGCCGAATTTTTCAACAATTCGCTTTGCGGTGACGGGCCCTATCCCCTTTATTATTCCGGATGACAGATATTTCAATATCGCATTTTCACTTGCGGGAAGTTTTTTCTCATAATACGCAACCTTGAACTGCCGCCCGAAGCTCGGATGATTTGTCCATTCACCCGCAAGGCGTACAATTTCGCCTTCCGCAAGATAAGGCATTGTGCCGGTTACAGTCACAAGCTCCGTCGATGTGCCAATCTCCGCAACTGTATATCCGTTTGCGGAATTTGAGTAAACTATATTTTCAACAGAACCTTCAATGAAAAGATATTCAATTTCAGCTGTCATAAAATCAAACTCCTTTCATTTTGGTAATTATTTATCGGTTTATATCGAAATTTAATGCAAAAAATCATTTTGCGTAACTACGCATGGGAGAATATTATGAAAATAATCAAAAAAACTGCGGCGATATTGGCAGTGCTGCTCTGCACAAATATTTTCGGTCTGTCAAAATATGCCGTATTCGAAACAGAAGCAAGCTCGGACGAAAAAGAAGCATTCGGCTGGTACACTATGCCGAACAACGAGGGAAAGCGTCCTTCGCTTCCGTCCGAAGCCTCATTTTTGGAAAAGCACGGCGGATATTATCTCGGCGAAGACGAAAAAGTGCTTTACCTGACATTTGACGCCGGATACGCAAACGACAGCGTAGTGAAAATTCTCGATACACTCAAAGAAAAAGGTGTAAAAGGAACATTTTTCTTAAACGGCGGAATATTCAAATACGAATCCGATGTTGTAAAAAGAATATCCGACGACGGTCACTGTGTTTGCAATCACACGGAAAATCACAAAAATTTGAGTAAAATCAGTGACTTCGAGACTTATAAGTACGAAGTCGAAAAGGTAGCGGAAAGATATAAAGAGCTAACGGGAAAAGAAATGTCTAAATATATTCGTCCTCCCGAGGGAGAATTCAATGAGTTGTCGCTTGAATACAACGAAAAGCTCGGCTACAAAACAGTATTCTGGAGCCTTGCATACGCAGATTGGGACAACAACAAACAGCCCTCCGAAGAAAAGGCGTTCGCAACCGTAACGGGAAGAACGCATAACGGGGCGATAATATTGCTGCACCCGACCTCAAAAACAAACGCCGCAATTCTCGGCAGACTGATTGACTATTGGAAAGAAAACGGCTATACCTTCAAGACGGTAGAAGAGCTTTAAGACTGAAATCCCGTGCGTTTTGCGCGGGATTTCTTTTTATATACCGCGTAAAATATTAAAGAGAGCAGAAGATATGCAAATAAAAATCCGGCAAAGTCTATCCATACATCTCTTACTTCAGCAGAACGACCTTTGTAAAAATATTGAATAGTTTCATCGCATAAAGCAGTCATAACGCCGTATAAAAGAGAATATCCGGCTCCCTTGAAAATATCCTTTGAAATTGTCATTTTAACATAAAACGAGAGAGCACCGAGTATAAAGAACTCCGAAAAGTGCGCGAGTTTTCTTACTATTTTGACGACAATTCCCTCTTCGGAAAGAGTAACTCCGAAGACATTATGAAAGAAAGATATAACAAATTTTACAATGCCGCCGCTTTCGTTTGAGGAAATATCGGCATCACGCATCGAACGCGAAAAAATGAACAACATACACGCAAGGCATAAAATGAGCGCAAAGTATTTACTTGAAAAAATATCTTTAAGTATTTTTCTGCACATCCGTAAATCACCTCACTTGCAAGTATTATACTATTAAATGCTCTGTAAATCAATAATTATTCGAACGGAAAAAGCACGCTGTTTCGGAGCGTGCTTTATTTCCTGTAATAAAGATAATGGGCAACAATCTTTCTCTGCTTTTGCTTGGTTTTGTCATACCCCTCAATGATTACTCCGTCCAACGACATAAGCTCGGAGCAGGAAATTTTATCAACATCGGCGCAAAACAGTATTTCCGAGCCTCCGGAATATACGATAAGCTCACCGCTTTCTCTTACATGAATCGAGCCGCCCTTTCCTATCACAACATCCATATTGTTTTCATCGCGCTCGGTTATGTATTTAAGAGATTTATTGTTAATCTTCCCTGCCATATAGCGTTTATATCGCGGACTGTTTTCGTTTTTCGGAATAAAAAGATTCTTAAACATTTTCATTGTCACCGGACACAGACTCGGATTCGGAGCCGTGCATCTTCATTTCGAGATACTGTTCTCTCGTAATAAGAACCTTTCTCGGCTTACTGCCCTCAAATCCGCCGATTATGTGCATCTGTTCCATTGTATCTATGAGGCGTCCGGCTCTTGCGTACCCGACGGCAAGCCTTCTCTGAAGCATTGATGTAGAAATTCCGTTTTCACCGGCTTCTACCGCAATCTCTATTGCCTTCGGAAGCATTTCGTCGCCGTCTTCAACGCCGTCGGCGGATGTTGCTTGCTCGGATTTATCCTTTAAACTTCCCTTTACGCCGCATTTTTCGGCTTCTTTTTCAATGGATTTCGCAACCTCGTCATCGTATTCCGCGCTTGCTTCACTGCTTAAGAATTCGCATACCTTTTCAACCTCGGAGGTGCTTACAAAGCTACCTTGCACACGCAAAGGCTTGCTGATTCCGACGGGAGCATAGAGCATATCTCCTTTGCCGCAGAGTTTTTCGGCTCCTGCAATATCGATAATCGTACGCGAGTCTATCTGCGATGCAACGGTAAATGCTATACGCGACGGAATGTTGGCTTTGATAAGACCGGTGATGACATCGACCGACGGACGCTGTGTACCGATTACAAGGTGCATTCCCGCAGCTCTCGCCTTTTGGGCGATGCGGCAAATGGCATCTTCAACCTCACCGGGCGCCGTCATCATAAGGTCGGCAAGCTCATCAATGATAATTACAATTTCCGGAAGCTTCTTGAGCTCTGGGTCATTTTCCGCTATTTCGTTGTAGCCGGCAAGGTCACGAGCCCCGCATTCGTCCATCAGCTGGAAGCGTTGTTCCATTTCCGATACAGCCCAGCGCAATGAGCCTGCCGCTTTTTTCGGGTCGCTGACTACGGGAACAATAAGATGCGGTATTCCGTTATACATATTCAGCTCGACCTTTTTCGGGTCAATGAGTATAAGCTTTACTTCATCGGGCTTCGCTTTATACAAAAGGCTGATGATAAGACTGTTAATACAAACCGATTTACCCATACCGGTCGCGCCAGCAATCAAAAGATGCGGCATGGCGGCGATGTTCATATATATCGGATTGCCCGCAACATCTTCGCCGAGAACAACAGTGAGCTTACTCTTGCTCTCGTTGAATTTACTGTTTTCGATAAGACCGCGAAGGCGAACTATCGAACTGCTTTGATTCGGAATCTCAATGCCGACTGCTGATTTACCCGGAATCGGCGCTTCTATTCTTACGGCGCCCTTTGCGGCAAGATGAAGCGCGATATCGTCAACGAGATTGCCGATAGAACGGACTTTTACACCTATCTGCGGCTGAAGCTCATATCTTGTAACCGTAGGGCCTCTCGAGACATCGACAACCGTTGTCTTTACGCCAAAGCTTTCAAGCGTTTTTACAAGCTTGTCGGCAGTTATGTTAAGCTCCTCCGCGGCATCGACTTTTGCAGAACTGTCTTTTACCAAAAAGCTTATCGGCGGAAACTGATAATCGTGTTTTTCATCGTTTTCCGAAGATGCCTGCAACGGCTCTGCCGATACAACGGGACTTTCCTCTTTATCCGATACATTTATTGAGATATCAGCGCTTTGCACCGTCGAAGAATCATCGGAAAGAAGCTTTTTCGAGAGCTCAAGATTCTCTTTGTTTACGAATATTTCTTCAAGATTGATTTCTTCGCTTGTTTTTGAGCTTTCATCCCCGACTTTTATAGGCTTATCATCTGATTTTGCTTCGTCATCATCCACTTCAAGCCCGTCACTGACCTTGCTTATCTTTTTTTCTCTCTCGGCAAGCTCAGCCTCATACTGTGCCTTTTTTCTTTCGGCTTCGAGCTCTTTTTCTTTTTCGATTCTTTCCTTGGCGCGTTCTTCTGCTTTTTGAGCGGCCATTTCGGAAAGCTTTTCTTTTCTTTCTTTAATGCGATTTCCCATAATATCGGCAAGCTTCATGGGAGTAAAGCCGAACATAAATATTGCAAATACAATCAAAACCGCAGTAGCGATAATAAAAGTCGGAATAGCTCCGATAAGTCTGTATAAGGCAGAACCGAGCAAACCACCGCAAACACCGCCTCCGGTTGATTCTTTGCCGTTTGCATACAGCTTCGCGATGTTCAGCACTCCGGCTATCTTCTTATCGCCGAGTTGAACAATCGTATGAGCGAAAACAGACACAAATATAACAGTCAGCACAGAATAGACAATATTACTTGTCACGGTATTGCTTTCGACATTCTTTTTCCAAGAAAAAACAAACTTAATCATAGCAAAAGGAATTATCCATGCGCCCCAAGAAAAGAAACCGAACAAAAGCGATTTAACCGCTTTGCCGACAACTCCCGAATTCTTTGTAAACACAAAGAAAAACAACAGCACAATCGAAAGCACAATAAGAATAACGGGCCAAAGCTGATACCATATTGTATCAATAAATTCCGGCTTTGTGCTCTTTGAGCTTGTGTTTGCCGAATCTTTAACTTTATTTTTCTTTTTTACTTTTTTGTCAGCCATATTTTTTCTCCGTCAAATATTATATCTTTGCCTGAAATAATCTTCGGCAAGCATTGAATACATACAAATATCGCGAAAATCGCCTTTTATGAACATATATTCGCGCATGATGCCTTCTTTTTTCATTCCGAGCTTGCGCATCACATTTTCCGACGCGTCGTTGCCGACGATGAATTTTGCTTCAAGCCTGTGAATGTCAAGCTGCTCAAAAGCAAATCTTACAACGAGCATAGCGGCTTCCGTAGCATATCCGAAGCCGTGGTATTTCGGATTTATTACATAGCCTATTTCGGCTCTCATATTCTCGGAATTTATATTTGTAAATCCGCAAGTGCCAATCATTTTTCCGCTGTCTTTAAGCGTTACCGCCCAATCGTAGAATTCTCCGGATTTATATTGCTTTTGTATGAATTTGAGATAATTCTTCGTAAATCTTTTAGTCTTGTGCGGTTGCCATAACAGAAACCGGGTAGTTTCCTCTGCCGACGCATATTCAAACATATCGTCTGCGTCCGTTTCTTTCATTCTGCGCAGAATGAGCCTGTCGGAAGCCATCGGCGGAATATCGGAAAATACATTCTTTAAGTTAATGTCAATCATAAATTCTTCCAAATTATTTTTATATATTTATTATAGCTAAAATGAATACAAATTTCAATAGAAAAAATCCGATAAATGTGATATGTTTTGTTTTTTTCGAATAAAATAATAAAAAACCAATGGGGTGATTTCACGGATATAATTGCACTTATCTGCTCAATATTCTTCGCATCTCTTAAAATGGGCGGAAATATGACATTTCTGCCTCCGCTTTCAAAAGAAGAAGAACGCGAATGCTTCGAAAAAATGAAAAACGGAGACGGTAAAGCAAGGGCAAAGCTTATAGAACACAACTTGCGCCTTGTCGCACATATAGTCAAAAAATATTGCGCAAACTGCGACCAGGACGACTTGCTTTCGATAGGAACAATCGGACTTATAAAGGCAGTTGATACATTTAATCCGGATAATGGAACACGCTTTGCGACCTATGCGTCAAAATGTCTGCAAAATGAAATCTTTATGTATTTCCGCTCGCAAAAAAGAACAAATACCGAAGTTTCGATAAATGACCCGATTGACACGGACAAAAACGGAAATCCGCTGACATACATAGATATTTTCAGCACGGAAGACAATATATGCGAAACAATAGATGTAAAAATCAAATGTTCAAAGGCACTTCGAGCCGTATGTGAAAATCTTTCCGAAAGAGAGCGTGAAATAATCTGCAAACGATACGGACTTTTCGGAAACATTCCGAAGACACAGAGAGAAATTGCCGCAGAACTTAACATATCAAGGTCGTATGTTTCGAGAATAGAAAAAAACGCTCTGCAAAAGATTGAAAAAGCTTTGACTTAATATTGCAAAACAGGAAATAATGAGTATAATTGAATTATAAAATAAGGGAGAACTAAAATGATACATGAATATACAACACACGGAACCTGCTCAAGGCAGATAATAGTGGATATCGAAGACGGCATAATCAACTCAGTTCGCTTTATCGGCGGATGCAGCGGCAACACGCAGGGAATATCTGCGCTTGTAAAAGGTATGCAGGTCAATGAAGCGATAAGCAGACTGTCGGGAATCAAATGCGGTATGAAGCCGACATCCTGTCCCGACCAGCTTTCAATCGCACTTAAAGAAGCAATATCAAAGAATAAGTAAAAGACAGAAAACGCCGAGTGTTCTTTGGAACACTCGGCGTGTACTTTTTTACAAAGGCTTTTTTGCTATTGCACCGCCTGCTCTCGGATAGTTTTCCGGAGTGGGCTTAATTTTTTCTATAATGACAATATTTCTTTCCGAATCAGAAACAGGCAGTGTTAATGTAACCGTATTTACAAGCTTACCTCCGAGAATGGATATTGCTTTCTTCGCCGATTCGAGCTCATCCGCAACGCTCGCCTTCATCGCAATAAACCGTCCGCCGACCTTGACAAGCGGCAGACAGTATTCGCAAAGAACATTCAAAGATGCGACGGCTCTTGCGGTCACCGCGTCGAATTTTTCTCTGTATTCGGATTTTTTGCCGAGCTCCTCGGCTCTTGCCGCCACTGCTTTAACATTGGAAAGACCGAGCTTTTCTGCGGCGGATTGAACATACCGAATTCTCTTTCCGGTAGAATCAACCGCGGTAATTTTCAAGTCGCCGAGCATTACGGCAAGAGGAAGCGTCGGAAAACCCGCGCCGCATCCGATGTCAGCAAGATTTTTGCAAAGATTCAAATACGGTAAAACCGTAAGACTGTCCGCCATGTGCTTTTCGGCGGCATCGGACGGCTCCGTAATTCTGGTGAGATTCTGCCTTGTGTTTTCATCAAGCATAATCTTATAAAGCTCAAAAAGCTTTTCGCTTTCTCGCTCACCTACGCAAAGCGACAGTTTTTCGGAACATTCCGAAAGCGCTTTGAAAAATTCGTTATCTTCCATTTCTGTTCCTCATCTCCACATAGACAAGCAAAACCGTTATATCGGCAGGGCTGACGCCCGAAATTCTCGATGCCTGACCGATGTTGAGCGGACGAATTTTTGCAAGCTTCTGTGCTGCTTCAAGCCTTAATCCGACTACTTTTGAATAATCGAAGTTGTCGGGAATCTTTTTGTTTTCGAGTTTTTTTACACGCTCAACCTCGGCAATTTCCTTTGCGATATATCCCTCGTATTTCAGCTCCGTTTGAACTCTTTGCGTTACTTCTTTCGGAAGCTCTGGACGCTCCCTGTCAATCGGCGCAGTATCGTCGTATGATACCTCGGGGCGCTTTATCAGGTCGTTTAGATGAATTCCCGTGTCAAGCTCGGTACTGTTTTTTGCGCGAAGTATACTGTTTGCAAGCTCCGTCGGAGCAATTACAACGCGGGAGATTCGCTTTATCTCAGCTTTAATCTCATCGCATCTTTTCATTACCGCGTCATATCTTTCGCGCTCGACAAGACCGACATCGTAGCCTATTTTGATTAGCCGCTCCTCTGCGTTATCCTGCCTCAAAAGAAGTCTGTATTCGCAACGCGAAGTCATTATTCTGTATGGCTCATTTGTTCCCTTGGTTACAAGGTCGTCAATAAGCGTACCGATATACGAAGAGCTCCTCGAAAGAACGATTTGCTCTTTTCCGAGAATCTTCTGCGCGGCATTTATGCCGGCAACAAGCCCCTGACAGGCAGCCTCCTCGTAACCGGAAGTCCCGTTAAACTGACCTGCTCCGTACAGTCCGCTTATGTTCTTGAATTCAAGCGTCGGATAGAGCTGTGTCGGGTCAATGCAGTCGTACTCAATAGCGTACGCGGTGCGCATAACCTTTGCATTTTCAAGTCCCTTTACAGAGTGTATCATTTGAAGCTGAACATCTTCCGGAAGCGAAGAGCTGAAGCCCTGAAGATACATTTCCTTTGTATCTCTGCCGCACGGCTCAATAAAAAGCTGATGCCTTTCTTTTTCGGCAAAACGCACAACCTTGTCCTCAATGCTCGGACAGTATCTCGGGCCGACGCCCTTAATCTTTCCCGAGTAGAGCGGAGAGCGGTGCAAATTATTCCTTATTATCTCGTGAGTTTTTGCATTTGTATATGTAACATAGCAAGGTAACTGCTCTCTTTTTTCACTCTTGTTGGTATAATATGAAAAATACATCGGATTTTCGTCGCCGCATTGTTTTTCAAGCTCCGAAAAATCAATACTGTCGGCGTGAATTCTTGACGGTGTTCCCGTCTTGAATCTCATCATCTTTACGCCTGCTTTTTCAAGTGATTCGGTAAGTCCTATCGCCGCATGAGAGCCGTCGGGGCCGCCGCTGTATGAAACATCACCGACGATAATTCTTCCGCCGAGATAAGTTCCTGTGCAGATTATAACGGCTTTAACGGAGTATACCGCACCGAGCTCCGTAACCACGCTCTTGACTTTGCCGTCTTCTACCACGAGCTTTGTAATCTGCGCCTGCTTCAAAAGAAGATTCTTTGTGTTTTCTATGGTCTTCTTCATAGCCATTTGGTAACGGCGCCTGTCGGTTTGCTGCCTTAACGAATGTACGGCAACGCCCTTTGTGCCGTTGAGAATACGACTTTGAAGCATTACGGAATCTGCGCATCTGCCCATCTCGCCGCCTAAAGCGTCAAGCTCGCAGACAAGGTGACCTTTTCCGCTTCCGCCTATTGCGGGATTGCACGGCAGATTAGCGACAGAATCGAGGCATATAGTAAAAAGCACGGTATCGAGTCCGAGCCTTGCACAAGCAAGAGCCGCCTCAATTCCGGCGTGTCCCGCGCCTACGACGGCAACATCAATACTTCCCGCATCGTATTCCGTTATGTTCTCTTCAGACATATTATTTCCTCTTTGCTACGACAGTGCGTTCTATACCGCCGTCGTCTTTTATTAGTTGGATTATGTTACATCCCGAATTTTCAAGCATTTTGCATACGCTTGTATATTGAGAAATACCAAGCTCAAATATTACATAAGCTCCGCTCTTGAGCTTGGTTACATGACTTGAGCAGATTCTTCTGTAAAAATCAAGACCGTCTTCACCGCCATACAGAGCGATTTCCGGCTCAAATTTCACTTCCGGCTGTAAGCAAAGCATATCCTTTTTCGGAATATAAGGCGGATTTGACATAAGAAGGTCAATATCGGGACATAGCTCGTCCGAAAATACATCAAATCGTCTTATTTCGATTCTGTCGGATACATTGTTGAGCTCGGCGTTTTCTTCTGCTACCGAAAGAGCTTCGGACGAGATATCGAGAAGAAATCCTCTGCTGTTTTCAGCGGCTTTCGCGTAACTTATGCCTATGCAACCGCTTCCCGTACACATATCCGCAAAACGGCAATTCTCAATTCCGAGCGAAAGAGCCGCATTAACCGTAAGCTCAGTTTCGGGGCGCGGAATAAGACAAAGCGGACTTACGATAAATTCGTTTCCGCAAAACTCCCATTTCCCAAGCAAATATTGAAGCGGAACGCGACAAGAACGCTTTTTTATTAAATCAAAAAAGATTTCAAGCCTTGTATTATCACAAGGCTCGTTTTTATTCAGTGCATATTCTTCTTTTGTTATTCCGAGCGAAAAAAGCAAAAGAAGCTTTGCGTCAAATTCGGCGTTCTCAACGCCGTTTTCGGCAAGAGATACAATGCCTGCTTTATAAGCTTCAAATACCGTCATTTTCGTTCTGTTCTGTTGCTTCTTCTGGCGGAAATACTTCCGGAAGCGAAGCCTTAAGAGAAGCTATCGCCACCTCAAGCATATCGTCGTCCGGCTGTTTTGTGGTAATTCTCTGCACCCAAAGTCCGGGAGCTGAAAGTATTTTCATAATCGTATTGTCATCGTGTTTTCCGGCAAACATCAAAAATTCATAACCCACTCCGACAATAAGAGGCAGAAAAACAATACCGATAAGCGTTCTGACAAGAGAGCCTCCGCCAATACGATTCCACGGAACCAATGATAAAAGCAAAATGCTGATAATCATCATAACTACCATAAAGCTCGTTCCGCATCTCGGGTGGAATCTCTTGTATTTCTTTACATTTTCAACTGTAAGCTCATCGCCGTTTTCATAAGCAAAGATAGACATATGCTCGCTTCCGTGATACTGAAATACTCGGTACATATCCTTCCAAAGCGAGATAAGCATAAGGTATGCCACAAATATAATAATTCTGAACACTCCGCGAGTAAGACTGTAAATTAGATTGTACAGATAAGAGTCCGCATCAATGTCAAAAAGCGGAATGATTAAGTCAGCAATCTTTGTGGGCAGAAAGATAAAAAGACCTACGGAAAGCAGAACTCCGAGAATTACGCCGACAGCGCTCACTACACTCATCAAGCTTTTTCCGAGTTTTTCGGAAAGCCACTTTTCAAATTTTGAAGGCTCTTCTTCAATTCCGAGCATTTCGGTAGAACGGGTAAGCGTATCCATCGAAAGCTTCAGGGTTTCCGCAAAATTGACAACTCCGCGAACAACCGGAATTTTGCCGAGCTTGGTACGCTGGCAGATAGTTGTATACGGTCTTGACTCAACATTTATTGTACCGTCATCAGCTCTTACGGCAATAGCACAATGAGTCTTACTCTTCATCATTACGCCTTCGACAACAGCTTGTCCGCCTACGGTTGCTTTTCGGCTTTTAGTATTGCAACAATTTTCTTTATTCATTGGTACCTCGTAAAAAAGGCTTTCTTAAAGTAACACCTTTAAGAAAGCCTCATTTGTAAAGTTTCCGCTCAAGGTCTTTACCTCTGCGGTGTTAAGTTATTATAGCGGATTATTCGTTTTCGCCATTTTCTGCGGGAGCTTCCTCATCAGCACCCTCGCCTTTGTTGTCAGTAGCTTCTCCCTTATCATCTTCGGGCTTTGTTTCCTCTTCCTCTGACTCTTTTTCGCCTTCGTTTTCTTTATCTTCGTCGGCTTTTTTCTCGTCGTCGGTATCGACAACTTCTTCATTCTGCTTGTCGGTCGGTGCGGGAGTGTTCTTCTTCTTTTCGATAATCGGACCTGCAATATACATTGTAAGTACGAGAAGAACGAAGATAATAGAAACGATTATTGTAAGAACATTGAGCGTCTTTTCAACCGAAGAAGCTTTTTTCTTTCCGAAAAATGTCTCCGCGCCTCCGGAAATTACACCGGAAAGAGCTCTGTTCTTTGAACTCTGCATAAGAACTGCAATAATCAAAAATATTGCGCAGACGACGATAAGTATTCCAAATACCAAATAAAATGTACCCATATTTCCTCCGAAATAATTATTGCTGATATTACCAGCACATAGCTAACAGTCGTATCATATCACAATAAAATGCAAATTGCAATAGATTTTACAAATATTTTAATCAAATGTATGACGGGAGCAAGGCTTCCGTCATACATAATAATTATTTATACTGTTTGTTGAGCAATTCAAGCAAAGATATCATGTTTGTTTCATCCTCGAAACGCTTGTTCATATCCGAGATTTCATCCCAAACATTCCATATCTTTATGTAATCTTTCTTCAAAATACTCTTTACAGACGAAGCATAAGCATCGTGTGAAAGTTTACCTGAAGCATAAGCCGTGTATTTCTTGTAAAGAGCGTTTACATAGCCGTCAACAACCTTGGTGTCGGTGCTTATCTCGGCAATAAGCTCTCTTATTGCGCTCTGATTTGACGGAACCTCGTCAAGCTCAAGCTTGTAAATTAACTTTTCATCCGGAGTAGACGCATTATTATACTTGCGCTTCAAGATGCTGCGCTCATTTTCAAGCTCTGCGATTTTGTTAGAAATCTTATCGGCAAATCTTGCTATTGAAGAATCGGGAATTCCGGTTGTAATGTCATCCCAGTACTCTGCAAGTATGCCTTCAAGTTTAACTATCGTATCCTCAAGATAAGATATCGAGCAAACAAGACCTACAACCTTATCGCTTTCGATTATCGGATATACGCTGTAATATGTCGAATTGTTTTCGTTGTTCGGGTCTTGAACAAGAAGACTTTGCTCTTTTTTGTCGGAAGAAGCGCTTGCCGTCTTCATAAGCTCAACTATTTCCGAGGGAAGCTGCTTTGCGTGAATCAAAGCATTGAATTCCGTCGGCAGATTAAGCTTGCTTCTTTCCGTATTAACTACATAGAATCCGTCTTTTTCTTCATTGTAAGCCGATGTGATAAAGTAACCGCCGCCGACTGCATAAGACAGACAGTACGAGGTGAGCTGCTTCTGATATTCGTCGGTATGCGCATCGGGAGCATACTCGCCGTTTACAAGGTCGCTGAATTTGAATCTGTCTTCACTGTCTTCGCTGATTTTCGGCAGAGATTCCAAAGCGGCGTCAGCTCCGCCTTTTACATTATCTCCGACTTTTTCTACAGAATATTCCTCAATATAATCTTTGCTGTAGTCAAACTTTGTTCCGTATAAAGCGGAAATCTTGACATTTTTATTCATCTCTCTTGCTATATCAAAGAGATTGGGGTCTTCGTCAACAGTAGGATGACCGATAAATCTGTTACCTACATAAGAAAGGTCGATGCTGTATGTATCGTTAAGTCTCTTTACTCTGCCGTCTTCCGTAAGCTCATAGTTGACGCCCTCGATGCCGTATGCAAATATCATCTGGAGGTTTTCGTCTGTGGTAAGCATCTCGATAAACTGCATAGCTCTCGTGGGATATGCGGTATCGGCGTATACGCCGTAGAACGAAACATTGCAATTCTCATCGGTAATCTTGGGGCTTGTGAACTCTTTGACTGTATAGCCTTCGGCTTCAAGAGCTCTCTTTGTATATTCGTCGCCGCTGACAAATTTTACAGCCCACTTGGTCTGGTCGTTAACCGCATTGTCATCAGCGGGAAGATATCCTTCTTTTCTGAATGTGAGAATATTGTTGAAATATGCCTGATAGTTAGTGTTGGAGAAAAGGTTGACTATGTGGAATTCTTCCTCAACCGCATTGTCGGGATTATATACACCGATGGGGTTTGCGCTGTTTGTGAGATAGTCACCGTCGGGTATGAACTCGGGAATGTTGAGAAGCGGCAAAACATCCGCTTCGTTTTCCTTAATTGCTTCAAAATAAGCGCGGAAAGAGCCGAGATTCTTTACATCGGTAAGTACGGAAGAATACTTCTCGTAAAGCTCGGTATCAAAAACAGCATACTGAACGGTACCTGCAAAAGTATTGTTTACTATACCGTAGATTGTGTCATTGATTTTTCCCATACCGAGAAGTGTCGGATGTATAAATTTCGCGATTGATTTATAATCAAGGCTTACATATTCCGAAAGAGGCTTGAGCATCGAGTCTTCCTTGAACTTTTTGAGCTCTTCGGAATCTCTGGCGAGAATGACATCAATAGCGACATCGGGTACATCTATTTCAGGAATATACTCAACACCGGCAGCCTCGGCTTCCTTCTGAAGCTGTGCCTCTCTTGCCGCTTTTTCGGCAGCAATACGCTTCTTCTCTTTTTGGATAGCGTCCATTTCTTTTTTGTAAGCTTCGTAATCGTTTGTTTTGAGCTTAGCAAGACGCTTTGATTCAGCACGGGAATCGGCTTTTTCTTTCTTCTTCTGAGCTTCGAGCTGCTTGAGACCTTCCTTGGCGTCCTCAATAGCTTTATCATACTCATCATCGGTGTAAAGCATAAGCTTTACTTTAGTCTTAAACTCTTTAAGAGTTAAAACATTTATAGCTTCTTCAACCGCGGCAATCGCTTCATCAGTCGTGCCCGGATTCTTTACGCCGTATACTTTTATGCAAGCATAACCGGTTGTATCGACAAGGTCAGCATCGCCGACTTCTTCATCGCTGACTGTCGAACAGCTTGAAAGAATGCAGGATAATAGCATAACCAATGCTATCGCCGCTACGAAAAGGCGTTTTTTCATTATGGGTATTACCTCCTGTTATACATAACTCAACATCATATATATTACATCAAATTGCAGGAATTGTCAAGGAATTTTGCCCATTTTCGGGCATTTGACATAAAATAATAGTGTTGCACAAAAATAGCAAGATTGTTATAAATTAATCAAGATAGTCCTTAAGTCTCTTGGAACGGCTCGGATGTCTCAATTTTCTCAAAGCTTTCGCCTCAATCTGACGAATACGCTCTCTTGTAATATTGAATTCCTTACCGACTTCTTCAAGCGTTCTCGACCTGCCGTCTTCAAGTCCGAAACGGAGCTTGAGAACATGCTCTTCTCTCGGCGTAAGCGTGTGAAGAACATCGAGGAGTTGCTCGCGAAGAAGCGTCGAGCTTGCAACCTCCGCCGGTGCCGGAGCGCTTTCATCGGGAATAAAGTCGCCGAGATGGCTGTCCTCTTCCTCACCTATCGGAGTTTCGAGTGAAACGGGCTCCTGCGCAATTTTTATAATTTCAAGATCTTTTTCAACAGGCATATTCATTACCTGAGCTATTTCTTCGGCGGTTGCCTCGTGTCCGAGCTCCTGCAAGAGCTGTTTTGATACCCTTAAAACCTTATTTATCGTCTCAACCATGTGAACGGGTATTCTTATTGTTCTTGCCTGGTCTGCTATTGCTCTTGTGATGGCTTGTCTTATCCACCAAGTAGCGTATGTCGAAAATTTATAGCCCTTACGGTAGTCGAATTTCTCAACCGCTTTCATAAGACCGAGATTCCCCTCCTGAATCAGGTCAAGGAAATAAAGTCCGCGTCCGCCGTATTTCTTTGCTATGCTGACTACAAGACGAAGGTTTGCTTCGACAAGCATATTCTTGGCAAAATCGTCTCCGTTTGCCATTTTAATTGCATACTCAATTTCCTTGTCCGGAGCAAGAAGCGGAACTTTACCAATCTCTTTAAGATACATTCTGACCGGGTCATTTACGGCTATGCCGTCCTGGTCAAGCATCTTATCGACATCTTCACCGCTTTCAACATCATCCGAATCGTCAATTACATCGGAATCATCGGTATCAAGCGTTTCAAATTCTCCCGATACCTCAACTCCCTCGCTTGCAAGCTGCTCATAAAGCTTTTCTACCTGCTCGGCATCATAATCTCCGTCATCAAGAGCCTCAAGTATTTCTGTTGTGGTAAGACTGCCCTTTGCTTTGCCTTTTGCAATAATTTCGCTGAAAGTGTTTTTTTTCTGTTCCGACATTTTATTCCTTTCCGCAAAAGCATAAGCTATTGCTTTTTATTTTTCATTTTTTCAATTACAGCAAGAAAATCCGTGTCAGACAGATTTTCCGCTTTATCGCATTTTGATTTTTCTTCCCGTATAATGGAACATAATGACTCGATTTCTTTTTCGTCATTTACGGCAAGCTTTATGCGCGATTCCTTCAGCTCATATATCCGCGACATGACATTCGGCTCAAAAAACTCGGATAGCGTTGAAATTTCCGGAATACCGCCGTCACTTACTATCTCAATCAGTCTTGCATAGATATCTCTGTCAAGCGAAGTGACAAAATCGTCGGGCGATATGTTTTTTTCGGTTTTTTTTATCATTTCCGGAAAAGCCGCAAGTATTCCGATAAGATTTTCCTCAGCAGTCACGGCTCTCAGGTTTCTCGAAGCCTGTGTGTTGATTCTGTCCGAAATCCTCGAAATATCTCTCACTTTTTCGGTTTCATACCTGCGCTTTTGATAACGAGCGTTCTTCTGGGCTTTGTGCTCAACTTCGTCAAGCATACTTTTTTCGCTTATGCCGACCTTATCGGCAATCTTTGAAGAATAAACCTCGCGAGCGACTCTGCTTTCAAGAGTGGCTATATAGTCCGAGCATTCTTTGACTATACGAATCTTATCCTCCGGATTGTCAATATTGTACTTTCCGAGAATTTTGGAAAGCATATATTCGTTCTGTGAGCCTGAGCCGTCAATCAGCATTCTGAATGCTTCGCTTCCGTGAAGCTTTATAAATTCGTCCGGGTCTTTTGCACCCTTCATGCCCGAGTGATTGAGTACCGCGACAACGATATCGTGCTTTGCAAGAATGTCAACCGCTCGCTGTGTGGCAAGAGTTCCGGCTTTATCGGAGTCATAGCATATAACTACGCGTTTTGCATACCTTGCAATTACGCGCGCCTGCTCTTCCGTCAGAGCTGTTCCGCACGACGCAACAGCTCCGGAAAAGCCCGCCTGATGCAAAGAAATTACATCCATATATCCTTCGCAAAGCATAAGGGTTTCGTCAGCGGTGTTTTTTGCATAATTCATTGCGTAAAGATTAAGCCCTTTTTTGAATATCGGTGTGTCCTTTGTATTAAGATATTTAGGCTCACCGTCTCCGATAATTCTGCCGCCGAAAGCAATTACATTCCCGTTGATGTCAAAATACGGGAACATAACTCTGTTTCGAAAATAATCAAACGGTTTTCCAGTTTTTGAGCTTTTCCCCGCAAAAAAAGCATCATAAAGCTCTTGCTCGGTATATCCGGCATTCAGTGCGGCGGAGCTGAACGCATTCCATTCGTCGGGAGCGTATCCGAGCCCGAAGCGCTTTACCGTCGCAACGGAAAGCTTTCTTTTTTCAAAAAGATACTCTCTTGCAATACTTCCTCTGTCGGAAAAGAGCTGCTCTCTGAAAAATTTTGCGGCAAACAGATTTAACTCCGACAATCTTTTTTTTAGCCTTTGCCGCTCAATGGCTCTCGGGTCATCTTCAATCGGAACAGGCAGACCGCAAAAATCAGCAAGATATTTAACCGCTTCCGGATATTCCATATTCGCGGTTTTCATAACAAATGTAATTATGTCGCCGCCTTCGGAACAGCCGAAGCAATAATAGTTTTGAGTATTGGGAAAAACCGTAAAAGAAGGCGTTTTTTCGCTATGAAAAGGACAGCACGCAACATAATTGCTTCCGGCTCGTTTAAGCTGAAGTGTTTTGCCTATGACATCTTCGATTCTGCAACGCGCTTTAAGCTCACGAATGAATTCCGAGTCGAACCTCATATTGCGACCTCCTTTTCATAAAACTCACTACTATATTATTAATACAACATTATTTGATTGAATTCTTTTATTTTTTGAAAAAAATAAGAATATTTATATTTATTATGCAAAAAATACATACAGAAAAAATCAGCCGCCGAAAACGGCGGCTGACGAAAGGATATCATTATGCTGTATATTGTCGGAATATTCGTTTCGTTTTATCTCGGTCTTTTCTTCGGATGCTGCTTCAGAATAAACAAAAACAATTAGTTTCCGCTCTTGGATTTTGCATAATACGGCTTATAGTATTTGTTGTGATAATACTTGCTGTTTGCCTTTTCGGAGCTAACATCGCTCACGATGATTCCGAGAATCTTTCCGCCTACGGTTTTAACACTGTCGATAGTCTTTGAAAGGTCGGAATACTCTGTGTGGTATTGCCTTGCGACGAGTACGATTCCGCAAGTTTTATTTGCAATGGTAAGACAGTCGGTTACATAGTTTATCGGAGGCGTATCGACAAGTACGCAGTCATATTTTTTCGATGCATCGGCAAGGAGCGATTCCATAGCATGAGAAGACATTAATTCCGACGGATTAGGCGGAATCGGGCCCGATGTAAGTATATCGAGATTTGGCATTACATTCTTCTGAAGTGCGCTGTCGAATTTGCTCTGTCCGGAAAGAACTTTTGAAAGACCGTCCGTGTTTTGCCTCTTGAAGAGCTTTTGTTGAGTCGGCTTTCTCATATCGGCGTCAATCATAAGTGTACGGAAATTATTCTGTGCAAACGCGATTGCAAGATTTGCGCTTGTAATCGACTTGCCGGCCTCCGCTTCCGCACCGGACACGGCAATTATCCTGTTACTGTCATTGGAGTTGAATGTATACATTAGATTGGTTCGAATGTTTTTATATGCCTCAATGACAAAGAAGTTGTTTTGCGCTCTGCCGACATCGGAGCTTTCGGCAGGAGACGGATGTTTCTTGCCCGACGACTTTTTGCTTGCGAAAGTGGGAATGCTGCCGAGAACGGGAATATTATACTTCCTTTCGACATCGCTTTCGCCGCGGATTTTGTTATTCATAAGGAATGAAATAATAATAATCACAAGCGAAATTACTATACCGATTAAACAACCGATAATTGCATTTTTTGTGATATTTGGCGATGAATATGACTGCGGCAAGTTGCCGGAGTCAAGCGTGAGAAGCTGACCGTATGACTTTTCTTCAATTATCTTCGGAGCAACCTTTTCAAAGGCATCGCAAATATCCTTCGAAAGCTCTGGATTTACGGTAGTAATGCTGATTTTAAGAACTTCGGTGTCATTGATAGTGGAAATATTTATGCTTTTTTGTATCTTCTTTATAGAAATGTTTTTCCACTGTTTTGATATTTCAGTATAAACTCTGTTTGCGGCATAATCGCTCTTCAAGATAACGGTGTAGCTGTTTGCAAGTGCAGTTGCCGCGCTTATCTGAGCGGTGGAAACTGCATTCGGAATCTCATCTTTCTCTTTATCAAGCGTTGTAAAGCTTGCAATCATCTTTGCGGTAGATGTATATTTTTTTGTAACAAAAAAGCAAGAAAATAAAATAGATATAATTAAAAATATAATTGCGACAAGTATTATCCACTTCAAGTTTTTCTTAAAAACCGGGAAAAGCTCAACAATAGAAAAATCTTCGTTCATTTACCGCACCTCTGTTTTATACTCATATTATTTTAACATTTTTATTTGTTTTTGTCAATAATAAATATTGTTAAGTTGTTATTTTCCCGAATTTTGTATAATAAGCTCACCATAAGCGACTGCGACAAATCTTGCTGTATTTTTTGCCTGCTCAAGAGTGTTGCCGCAGGCGCCAATCTCAAACAGAAGCATTCCCTTGCACAGTTGCTGATTAAACCTTCCGCTGCGAATCACCATCGGTCTTACAATCTCGCCGTATTTCTTAACAAGACTGTCCTGAAGCTTCACCGCAAGCGTCATATTCGTTTCCCAGTTATCATGCTTCAGCCCGTTATCATCTGTGCCCACGAGAATCATCATCTGGGCGCATTTTTTACCGTTTACGGTTGTAACGGGACATACCTTTGTTCCGTTTGTTTGAATAACCGAGTCTCTGTGCAAATCTATAACATATTTTATCGTCGGATAAGCTTCGAGATATTTTTTTACTGTGCTGTAACTGTGACTGTACGATTCGTTGAATACATATATGTCGTGATAATCCTTGCAGTGAATTACACCGATTCCCATACCTGTAAGGACTTCCTCGAATACATCGCCTACCGCTATAACATTTTTGCCGTCATCCCTGCTTCTTGTTTCTGCTACCGCGTTTTTGGGAATATAATATCCTTTCCCCTCTTCTGCATAGCATTCGGTTGTATGCGTATGTACTATCAGCACCGAAGGCCCTTCCGAAAGCGATTTTATTTTAATCGGATAAGCTTTCTCAAGGAGTTTATTTATGTATTTGTCATTTATGCTTTTACCGGTCTTGTTCTTGTAAAGAAGCTTAAGTGATGAGTCTTTTTGCCCCGAAAGATTACGCTCTTTTATCGGATAAGCGCCTTCAGGCAGCTTAACATCCTGAACTTTCTTATCATTTATATCGTCCTGATTATTCAAAAGAACCTCATCGATTGACATACCGTAATCGATAACAGTCGGCTCTTCTTCGCTGTCGAAATCCTCAGCATTTATATCCTTAACGCCGAATATTCGTTTAATTATCGTATCCTCACTTAAATTGACACCGCCCGAAAAGCTTTCCAAAATAGAGTTCGATATTGCTTTCGGAGGATTTTCGAGAAAAGTAACCGCAAAAGCGGCAAAAACGCACATCAATATTAGAAGCGTACGCGATATTACCGAGAATAACGCACCCGGTATTCCGTTTGTTCTGTCGTTCATATTTTGTCTCCTGTAATTTTTTCATTAGATTATATGACAGTCTGTCCGATTCAATACATCAGTTTACGAGTCTTGCTATTTCCTGATAGTCAATATCGGATATCAAAGCCTTGTCAATGGCAAAGCCTATAAGCTTTGCAACATCAGCTATCATGATGCCGCAGTCCTTGGGAGTTACAAGAACTTTTCCGTCTTCACCGAGTATATCTCGAATGCGCCCGAGACTCAGAGTGTTTGCACCCGCTTTTTCAAAAGCGTCTGCGGCGATTGCGGCAATTTCGACCATAGTCGGAACACCTACGGAAATTACGGGTACTCCGAGAGTCTCTCTGTTCAAAGCATCTCTGTTATTGCCGATTCCCGAGCCGGGACATATACCAGTATCGGCAAGCTGTAATGTGCATCCGAGCCTTGACATCGAATTTGATGCAAGAGCGTCAATGACTATTACCGCATCCGGCTCCGTTCTGTCTGTAATACTCTTTATAATCTCCGCACTTTCCATTCCTGTTTGAGCCATAACTCCCGTAGAAAGCGCGGTAATTGCAATACCGCCGAAGCTCTCGAAAAGCTCGGAGCTTATACGCTCCAAATGACCGGTTACAACCACACTTTTTATTGTGAGAGGGCCAAGCGCATCGGCGGTAATATCGGCATTTCCGAGACCTACAATCAGAATTTTTTTCGGTAAGCCGCCGTTTATACCGTATAACAGATTTGTAAGCTCAGTTTTGAGAATATCGCAAACAGAACAGAATTTTTCAGTTTCAGAAACGCCTACTCTGCCGAATTCGAGCGTAATGTAATTTCCTTTCGGCTTGCAAAGAATCTCCTCACCGCTTTTATCGATAACCTTGATTCTCGTAAGCTCACAGAACGGGTATTTTTCTTTGGATACTTCTATTCCGTCGGAATTGTTGTTTTTTGATTCTTTTACGGCGTCGGCGTGTAATTCAATCGCAAGGTCAGTTCTGATATCCATATATTTCTCCTAAATTTGTATTTCAGTTATATTTTTTCAATTTGAAATCAATATAAACGAAAATATCAAAAAAAATTTAATTAATCCTTGACAAGAAGAAATATTTAGTATATAATTCATAAAGTCAAAGACGACTTGGCTCGGTAGTTCAGTTGGTTAGAACGCCAGCCTGTCACGCTGGAGGTCGTGGGTTCGAGCCCCATCCGAGTCGCCAGCTGATATAGCTCAGTAGGTAGAGCGCATCCTTGGTAAGGATGAGGTCACCGGTCCGACTCCGGTTATCAGCTCCACAAAAAAGCACATCGCGAGCAGCGATGTGCTTTTTTCAAACAAATTAAAAGAGGCAGTTATGACAAAATTTTTCGGTGCCGTTCTTTCTTTTATAAAAAGAAATATCGTGCTTACCGTCGCTTTTCTCGGCGCGGTGGTCACCTCATTTATTGTCATACCCGACAAAGAATACATATCATATTTCGATTTTAAGACACTCACCTGCCTTTTCTGCGTTCTTGCCGTCGTATGCGCATTGAAGAATATACACTTCTTCTATATTCTCGCAAAAAAGATTGTCCAAAAATTCAAAAACGCGCGAGCCTGCGTTCTTGTCCTTGTGTGGGTGACATTTATCGGCTCAATGCTAATCGCGAACGATATGGCGCTCTTGACATTTCTTCCGCTCGGCTTCTTTGTTTTGTCCGAAACCGGAATGAAAAAGTATATGGCTTTTACATTTATAATGCAGAATATCGCGGCAAATCTCGGAGGAATGCTCACGCCGTTCGGCAATCCGCAAAATTTGTATTTGTATACCAAATTCAAAATTCCGACCGGCGAATTTGTCGGAATAATGTTTCCGCCGTTTATCATATCAATAACGCTCATCACTATTTGCTGTATCATATTCGTAAAAGCAGAGCCTATGGCTCACGAGGACGAAAGGGTAAGATTAAATCCGAGAAAAACCATTCTGTATCTTCTGCTTTTTGCGCTGTCAATAGCAATAGTCTTCCGCGGAATACCGTATTATGTCGGTCTTATCGTGATACCGCCCATACTGTTTTTTGCTGATAAAGAAGCATTAAAATCTGTCGATTATCCGCTGCTTCTGACATTTGTCTGCTTTTTTGTATTTTCGGGAAATATGGCAAGAATAGATGCGGTGAGAAACCTGTTTTCCGCTCTGCTCGAAAAGAATACTTTATTATTCTCAATCATATCTTGTCAATGTATAAGCAATGTTCCCTCGGCGATACTTCTTTCGGGATTCACACAGAATTATCCCGACCTTCTTGTCGGAGTAAACATCGGCGGAGTGGGAACGCTTATTTCTTCCCTTGCAAGCCTTATAACATTCAGAGAATACTCAAAGCATAACCCTAATAAAACATTTTCGTATATAGGTCTTTTCTCGATATTCAATTTTTCGTTTTTGTTGATTCTTGCTGTAATAATGTCAATAATATAAGAGGTGCAATATGGAAAAAAGAACATTCAAAGGCTCGGCGTTTTTAGCTCCCGTTCCGCCAGCACTCGTTTCCTGCGGAGATATCGAACATCCCAATATTATTACCATCGCATGGACGGGAATGCTCGCTTCTACCCCTCCGACAACCTATGTTTCCATACGAAGCGAAAGATTCTCGCATCCGATAATCAAGGAAAGCGGAGAATTCGTAATAAACCTCTGCACGGATAAGCTTGTATCCGCCGCAGACTTTTGCGGAGTGAAGAGCGGTCGCGATACCGACAAATTTGCAAAATGCAATCTTACCGCCGAAAAATCGGCAAAACTTGATAAATGTCCGATTATCGCGGAAAGCCCGATAAACCTCGAGTGCAAAGTCCGTGAAATCGTAAATTTAGGCTCACACGATATGTTCATAGCGGATATAGTCGCGGTAGATGTTGATGAAAGCCTTATAGACAAAAAGGGCAAAATTCACATGGAAAAAGCAGGACTTGCCGCCTATGTTCACGGAGATTACTTCGCAGTCGGAAAAAAGCTCGGAAACTTCGGGTTTACAGTAAAAAAGAAATAAAACAAAACGACCTTTGCAAAGTGTTTTATTACACAACGCAAAGGTCGAGCTTTTATGTTCAATAATATCTCACACAGGCGATAACTTCGCCGAGAATTGTTACATTGTCAAAGAACATAGGCTTCATAGATGAATTCTCGGGCTGAAGCCTTATGTGACCGTTTTCCGCATAAAAGCGTTTACAGGTGGCTTCATCGTCAATCAAAGCAATAACAATCTTG
Source organism: Eubacteriales bacterium (assembly GCA_045627885.1). Taxonomy (GTDB): domain Bacteria; phylum Bacillota; class Clostridia; order Oscillospirales; family CAG-272; genus CALCTE01. The sequence goes on along the minus strand of JAZQOM010000011.1, from coordinate 36,549 downwards.
CCGTTATCAGCAACGGGAGTGCTCTTTACTATAACCGTGTCGCCGTCCATTATTCCTGCTTCAATCATACTATCACCCTGAATTTTAAGAGCAAAAACATTGTCTTCCGAGCATATTTTTCTGTCAAGAGCAAATTCTACATATCCTTCTCTGTTTTCAACTGCGGTTATCGGAATACCCGCGGCAACCTTACCGAGAACAGGAACTTTAACAAGCTCACCGGTCGCGCCCTGCCGTTCAACTCTCAATGAACGGCTTTTTTTAATATCTCTCGATATCTCGCCTTTTTTCTCAAGGCGTTCAAGATATGCGTGAACTGTTGATGTCGACTTAATAGAAAGCCCGTCACGGATATCCCTTATTGTGGGCGGATATCCCGTCAGCTCAATAGTATTCGCAATAAAATCAAGAATCTTCTTTTCAAGGATATTCGATTCGCTCATAGTTGCCTCCGAACATTCAGTTTACATTATGATATCACAATATTTTGCAAATGTCAAACAAATGTTCGTTTTTTTGACAAAAAAATACGGTTTTTTCAAAAACCGTATTCCATAATATTTATTTTTGCTTTTCCGTCCGATATGTCACCGAAAGCATAAGTCTTGCACGGCGACGGATGCCTCGGCTTGTGAATGCTTCCGGGATTTATTACCCTCACGCCGCCTATAACCGTGTCAATCGGAATATGAGTGTGCCCGAAAAAAGCAAGCGAACAGTTATTTTGCTTTGCTGCTTCTGCAACCTCAGCTTCTTCGCCGCCGAACTCGTTTCCGTGACAAATAAAGATGTTTATGCCGTTTATTTCGGTTACCACCGTATAAGGCGCAGTCGGAAAGAAATCACAGTTTCCGGCGACGGAAATAAGCGGAATATACATTTGCGATGCGACAATATTCGCATCTCTTTCGGTATCTCCGAGGTGAATTATCAAATCCGCCTTTCTTTTGTTCAAAACATCGAGCATTTCGGAAACGGAGCCGTGTGAATCGGAAAAAACCGCTAAAGTCATAGCTTATCTTTTCGGCTGATAGAAGCCGACTTTTTTATATACCTTGTTTACGACCTTGCTTGTGATATACTTTGCTTTCTCCGCACCGTCAACGCAGAGCTTGTCAAGCTGTGCCTTATCGGATAAATACAGATTGTATTTTTCCTGAATTTTTGCAAGCGTGTCCGCGCAGGCTTCGCCGACGGCAAGCTTGAATTCGCCATAGCCCTTACCGCTGAATTCTGCGCTGATATCATCGTCGGATTTACCCGTAATGCAGGAATAGATAGTCATAAGATTTGAAATGCCTTCCTTGCCTTCTCCCCTGCAAATTTCGTTTCCGGAGTCGGTGACGGCTCTCTTGAATTTTCTTATAACCGTATCCTTGTCGTCGAGCATCGAAACAAAGCCGTTTACATTTTCGTCAGATTTGCTCATCTTCTTTGTCGGGTCTGCAAGAGAGAAAATCTTTCCGCCGCCCTCTTTTCTGACATAAGCATCCGGAATTGTAAATACATCACCGTATATAGAATTAAAGCGATTTGCGATGTCTCTTGTCAACTCAAGATGCTGAAGCTGGTCAACGCCTACGGGAACAAGGTCGGCGCTTGCAACGAGAATATCGGCAGCCATAAGAACGGGATATGTAAAAAGTCCCGCATTGATGTTGTCCGCGTGGGTTTTGGATTTGTCCTTGAACTGTGTCATTCTCGAAAGCTCACCGAACATAGTAAAGCATCCGAGCACCCAAGAAAGCTGTGCGTGCTGCGGTACCATGCTCTGAATATAGAGAAGGCTCTTTTCGGGGTCGATGCCGCAAGCCATATATAAAGCGATAAGCTCAAGGCAGCGGCGTCTCAAATCCGCAGGATTCTGGCGCACGGTAATTGCGTGCATATCGACTGCACAGAACATACATTCATAGTCGTCCTGAAGCTCTTTCCAATTCTTTAATGCTCCGAAATAATTGCCTATTGTAAGTATTCCGCTCGGCTGAACGCCGGAAAAAATGCGTTTTTTTGCTTCGTTTTCCATAACTTCTCCTATTTCAACATATCACAAAGAGTTTTTGCAAGTCTTCCTATTCCCTCGACTATCTGCTCGTCCGACGGGGTAGAATAATTGAGGCGGAAGCTGTGCGTTTTGACCGATGTATCGGGTAAAAATGTTGTACCGAGAACTATAGCGACCTTATTTTTGAGACAAGTTGCGACAAGCTCGGAAATATCTACTTTGTCGGGAACGGTGCACCAGATAAAAAGTCCGCCCTCGGGTCTTGTATATGTCACTTCGCTCGGAAACTTTTTATCCATTTCGGAAAGCATAAGTCCGCACTTATGACGGTAAAGAGCCTTAATTTGCTCGATATGAGCATCATAATCGTATTTTTCGAGATATTTGTCAACAAGCATTTGGAAGAAAAGATTTGTATGCACATCGGCAACCTGCTTGCAGACCACCATCTTCGTACTGATTTCTTTGGGCGCGCACACAAAACCGACTCTCATTCCGGAAGAAAGTGTCTTCGAGAATGAACCGCAATATATCACAATTCCGTCTTTATCCATACTCTTCAGCGTCGGAATATTTTTACCCGAAAATCTGAGCTCGCCGTACGGATTGTCTTCAACAATTATTATGCCGTTTTTCTTACAAATATCGTATATGAATTTTCTTCTTTCGAGAGAAGTTGTAATGCCCATAGGATTCTGGAATGTCGGAATTACATAGAAAAGCTTGATATTGTCATTCTCGTTAATTGCTTTTTCAAGACTTTCGGGAATAACACCGTCGTTGTCCATTTCGACACCGACAAGCTTTGTACCGTATGAGCGGAATGAATTAAGTGCACCGATAAAGCTCGGACTTTCGCACAAAACGACATCTCCCTCGTTGCAGAGCACCTTGCAGGCAAGCTCTATGCCCTGCTGACCGCCCGAAACGACGGTAACATCATCATTTTCCGTTCCGATACCGAATTTGTTTTTAAGTCTTTCGGCAATCTTATCCCTCAAAGGAGCGTATCCCTCGGTAATTCCGTATTGAAGCGCTTTATTTGCGTCTTTTGCGAAAATTTCAGCGGCAAGAGCTGCAAATTCGTCTTTCGGAAAGCTCTCGGGCGCGGGATTTCCTGCCGCAAGAGAAATCATCTCCGGGTCAGAAAGAGCCTTGAACATTTCACGAATTGCAGACGGCTTTAACGGCTTAACTTTTTCGGAAAATTCGTATTCCATTATATTACCTTCTTTTTTAACAAAAATTCAAATAATTGTATGGCTCATTTTATCATATTTTCTATGCCTTTGACAATACTAAAATCGAAAATTCTGTGTTTTTGCACGAATTTTCAAAAAAACAGAACGGAGCAAATATAATGAACCGCGACGAATCAACTTATGAAAGCGGCAGATATGTATGGGCCGCAATTATCATTATACTTGCGGTAGTTCTTGCGGCAATAGCTTTTATTTCCTGGATAGTCAATTCGGGTAAAAGTACAGATACAACCGCAAAAAATGATACCGCAGGTTATACAACAACCACCACAAAGTCAAAAAGCAATCAACGCTACGACTACGCGATAAGCTCGCAGAAAAAGCCAAACGGCGATTATTCCGATACAAATCCCGCCGTCGCAGATAATAAAAGTGACAAAGACGACAGCAGAATCTATTCGGCAGGTACTCTTGCAGACAGAGATAACGGAACAACTACGCCCAAAACCGTAATAAACGGTACTACAAACACAAATAACCCCTCTGGGAAATAAGTGTAAGGAGCATCTTCGGATGCTCCTTTTTACATAAAAAACAGTACGGTCAAATGACCGTACTGAAAAAAATCTTTTTTATTTGAACTTGCGTTTTCTGGCTGCTTCTGACTTCTTCTTGCGCTTTACGCTGGGCTTCTCGTAATGTTCTCTCTTGCGAAGCTCGCTGAGGACGCCGCTCTTTGCGCACTGTCTCTTAAATCTTCTGAGAGCACTGTCGAGAGACTCATTCTCTTTTACTCTTATTTCTGCCACTTTATATCCCTCCCTCCGCATTTGCAGGGGTAATATCATTAAAAATAAATGATGTTGAGATTATACTCTATTTTTTTTTGCAAGTCAAGGGGTTTTATTAAATTATTCAATAAAACCGAAAATTATTTTGCAACTATGTTTACAAGCTTCTTTTCAACATAAATTTCCTTGACTATTGTCTTTCCGTCAATAGCCGCGGCAACCTTTTCGTGAGCTTTTGCCGCCGCAATCGCGTCATCCTTTGAAGCATCCGCCGGAATCGTTGCGGTACCCTTAAGCTTTCCGCAAACCTGAACCGCAATCTCAACTGTGCTTTCAACAAGCTTTGATTCGTCATAATCGGGCCACTTTGCGAGTGAGCAATATCCCTTGCCGCCGAACTTTTCCCACATTTCTTCGCAAAGGTGAGGAGCAAACGGGCAGAGAATTCTCACAAGGCACAGTAAATCATCGACCGTGAGTGAGCCGTTGTCGTAAATCTCATTGATAAATGTCATCATCGCCGCGATAGCGGTATTGAATTTCATTTCCTCAATATCAGACGAAACTTTCTTTATCGTTCTGTTGAGAGCTGCCTCGAGCTTTTCGTCGTGACCGCTTCCCTTTGCCATATCGGCAAGACCGGCTACTCTTTCGAGAAAGCGTTTGCAGCCCTTTACGCTGTTTTCGCTCCACGGAGCGGCGGAAGCGTAGTCTCCCATAAAGAGAATATACACTCTCAAGACATCTGCGCCGTACTCGTCAACCACATCGTTCGGGTCAACAACATTTCCCTTTGACTTGCTCATCTTTTCTCCGTCGGGACCGAGAATGAGTCCCTGCGCGGTACGCTTTGCGTAAGGCTCTTTCACGGGAACAAGACCTTCGTCATAGAGGAAACGGTGCCAGAAGCGTGAATAAATAAGGTGCCTTGTGACATGCTCCATACCGCCGTTGTACCAATCGACGGGAAGCCAATATTTGAGTGCTTCTTCGCTTGCAAATTCCTTGTCATTGTGCGGGTCGCAATAGCGGAGGAAATACCACGATGAGCCAGCCCACTGCGGCATGGTATCGGTTTCTCTCTTTGCCTTACCGCCGCACTTAGGGCAGGTGCAGTTTACAAATTCATCGATTTTGGCAAGAGGGCTTTCTCCTCCCTCTCCGGGAGCAAAGTTTTCCACTTTGGGAAGATGCAGCGGTAGTTCTTCATAAGGAACACCTACCATTCCGCACTTTTCGCAGTGAACAATCGGAATAGGCTCGCCCCAATATCTCTGGCGGTTGAACGCCCAGTCCTTCATCTTATACTGAACGCCCTTTTCGCCGATGCCTTTTTCTTTTAAGAAGCAGAGCATCTTTTCTATTGCTTCTTTCTTTGTGGCGATACCGTTAAGGAACTCCGAGTTGACCATTTCGCCGTCACCGGTATACGCTTCCTTGGAGATGTCGCCGCCCTTGATAACCTCAATTATGTCGATGCCGAACTTTTTTGCAAAGTCGTAGTCTCTCTCGTCGTGAGCGGGAACCGCCATTATGGCGCCTGTTCCGTAGCCCATCATTACATAGTCGGAAATGTATATCGGAATTTCTTTTCCGTTTGCGGGATTTACTGCACAAAGTCCGTCGATGCGAACACCTGTCTTGTCCTTTACAAGCTGAGTTCTCTCAAACTCCGTCTTTTTCGCGCAATCTTCTTTATATTTGTCAAGCTCTGCGATGTTTGCAATCTTATCTCTGTATTTTTCGATAATGGGATGCTCGGGAGCAATTACCATAAATGTTACGCCGAACATCGTATCGCATCTTGTCGTGTAAATGCGAAGAAAATCATCCGTTCCCGATATGCAGAAGTTTACAAACGCGCCCTCACTTCTGCCTATCCAGTTTTCCTGCATGAGCTTTATGTTCGGAAGATAGTCAACTTCAGCAAGACCTTCAAGCAGTTTGTCTGCGTATTCGGTGATTCTGAGATACCAGACATCCTTTGATTTTTGCACAATATCGCTGTGGCAGATATCGCATTTACCGCCCTGACTGTCCTCATTTGAAAGAACAACCTTGCAGCTCGGGCAATAGTTGACAAGAGTTGTCGCGCGGAAAACGAGTCCGGCATCGAACATCTTTCTGAAAATCCACTGCGTCCACTTATAGTAGCCTACCTCGGTGGTGTCAACCGTTCTCGACCAATCGAAAGAATATCCGACTCTTCTTAACTGCGATGTAAATTTCTTTATGTTGTTGTCGGTAACCTGCCTCGGATGAATGCCCGTCTTTATCGCATAGTTTTCCGTGGGAAGACCGTATGCGTCAAATCCTATCGGAAAAAGGACATTGTACCCCTGCATTCTTCTTTTTCTCGAAATAACCTCAAGTCCCGAATATGCTTTAATGTGACCTACATGCATTCCCGCACCGCTCGGATACGGAAATTCAACAAGTCCGTAAAACTTGGGGAGCGTGTGGTCATCCTTTGCCTTGAAGATGCCGTCTTTTTCCCATCTTTCCTGCCATTTCTTTTCAATCTCGCCAAAATCGTACTTCATTTCTGTTCCTCTCCCTTATCTTCAGGTTCAATAATTTCACTTATATCAATATCGTCACCGTCTGCCCAGAGCTTGTCGAGCTTATAGAATTCTCTCGCTTCTCTTGTAAAGACATGGACTATAACGCTCGAATAGTCAAGAAGTATCCAACCGTCACGGCCTTCAACGCCTCTCGGCTCCGTCGAGTGCTTCTCTTTCATTACAAATTCGACCTCATCGGCAAGACTGTGCAGCTGCGTAGATGAATTTGCCGTGCATATAACAAAATAATCGGCAAGAGCGGTAATCTCTCTTACACATATCATTTTGAGGTCTGCCGCTTTTTTGGTATCGAGTATGCGAACAATATTCTCCGCGCACTCTTTTGCCTGTTTTCTCTGTCCGGATTCGTTCAACATATTATTCCTCCGCCTGTAAAAATTCAGTGTTGAATTGCTTAAGTTCTTTTTGCGTAAATTGCTCCGCAAGAACGGTATCTCTGTGAATAACCGCTTTTTTCTCAAGAAGCTCTGCTTTTGTATATTCAAACGAACGCATCATCGTCATATCGAGAGCAATAAGTCTTTGCGTAAGAGTTTTCGATTCGGAAATCAACTTTTTGTAATACTCACGAAGCTCAACGCATTCGTCGTATGTTCTGTTCTTTTCGATATAGTCGGCAAGAAATATTATCTTGTCGAGAACATTCATATATTCAGCTCCCGTAGTATGGTTCCATACGGCTTTTGCAACCGTGTCGGATGCTCCGAAAAGCTTTTTTGCAAGAATTGCCGCCGTTCTCGAATGAAGCACCTTTGCCGCCGCTCTGTCGTTCTCGGATACGGTATAACCGGCTTTCTCCATAAATTCTATCTGCTCGTCTGAAGACAGCGACTTTGTTATATCGTGAAGCAGTGCCGCCGCTTCAACGGTATTTTCCGCTATATGCGGAGCGACATCATTTCTAATTTCAAGAGCGCATTCGGCAACGCCGAGAGTATGTATATATCGCTTTTCCTTCTCGTGCTCAAATGCGTATTTTCTTATGGCTTCAAGGTCGTATTCGTTTTCGGTATTATACAAAAGATTGGCTTTTGCATACGCAAGAACATCTTTGTCGATAAACGGACTGCTTTTCCCGTCTTTTATTATCTCGCGAAGCTCCGTAGAGCTTATATTGTCCGCGCAAATATCAAGCCTTTCGATTCTTGCGCCGGATATATCCGGAATATCATTTCCTGCTCGTTCGGCGCAAACAAAAGTCACAAGCGATATAAGCTCGTCCGCTCTGTTCCAGCTTTGTACGGTCTTTATCATATCTAAGCCGCACAATACGAAAATATCGGCGCCTGGATATTTCAAAGCAAGTTCCTTTACCGTGTCTATCGTATAAGTATTTCCGCCGCGCACTATTTCCATATCGCTGACAACAATTTTATCCGATATTTTAGAAAAAGCAATCCTTGACATATTGTATCTGTGCCGCGCGGGTATAAGCTCGGGCGACGAAAACTTGTGATAAGGAATATTATCGGTGCAGATATAAAGCTTGTCAAGTGAAAACTGCTCGATAAAAGCCTTCGCAATTTCGGCGTGTGCGGTATGCGGCGGATTGAATGTTCCGCCGAAAAGACCTATTCTCAACCTAATCCACCCTTTTTCAAAGAATGATTTTTTTATTGTTTACACTTTCGCGATAGAGTACAAAACGCTTTCCTATGGCGCATACAGGCTCGCTTCCCGTCTTTTCGGCAAGCTCGTTCATCGCTTCCTTTGCCGTTACGGGTGCGGTATCGAGAACATGAAGCTTTATTATTTCTCTTGCTTCAAGTGCATCGTCAACCTGCTTTATGAGATTATCGTTTATTCCCGATTTTCCCACCTGCAATATCGTTTCGGTAGTATTTGCAAGTGATTTGAGATAAGCTCTCTGTTTTCCGGTCATTTTATTCTCCTGTCAAATTCTTCTTTCAGCTTTCTTAACGCTTTTCCTCTGTGACTTACGGCGTTCTTTTCGTCATCGGTGAGCTCCGCCATCATTTTGCCGTATTCGGGCAGAAAGAACAGTGGGTCATATCCGAAGCCTCCGCTTCCTTTTCTTTCTTTTGCGATAACACCGAAGCACTTTCCGCAGGTGGAAAACTCCGTTCCGTCGGGAAGCCGTACCGCTACGGCACAGTAATAGTGAGCGCTTCTATCCGGTTTGTCTTGAAGCTCCGCGAGGAGTTTGTTGTTGTTTGCCTCGTCGTCACCGTGAACTCCGCTGAAGCGTGCCGAGTATATTCCGGGTGCGCCGCCTAATGCATCTACACAAATTCCGCTGTCGTCCGCAATAACGACGCAATCCGGAAAAAGCGCCGATACGGCGTGGACTTTTATAAAAGCATTTTCCTCAAAGCTCGAGCCGTTTTCGTCTATATCGTCTGTAAATCCGACATCCGAAAGAGAAAGAACATCGTAGCCCTCTCCGAAAATCTCGCGGATTTCTTTTATTTTTTTCCTGTTGTTTGATGAAAGTATAATTTTCATACTATTCACCGAATATAGCCGCGGTAAATTCTTTTCCCGAGAATTTCTGCAAATCGTCAATTCCCTCTCCTACACCGATGTACCTAACCGGAACATGAAGCTCGGAGCATATCGGGAACACAACTCCGCCTTTAGCCGTGCCGTCCATTTTTGTTAAAACAAGACCGGTTATATCGGCTACACTTCCGAATTCCTTTGCCTGAATATAGGCGTTTTGCCCTGTTGAACCGTCAAGCACAAGCAGAGTTTCACGCTTTGCCTCGGGATATTCTCTGTCGATAACCCTTTTTATCTTGGAAAGCTCATTCATAAGATTCTGCTTATTGTGAAGTCTTCCTGCGGTATCGACGATGAGAACATCGCATTTGCGCGCCTTCATCGCGGCAACGGAATCAAAAACAACAGCGGCGGGGTCAGAGTTTTCCTCGTGCTTAATTATGCCGACATTAGCCCTCTGCGCCCATACCGAAAGCTGGTCAATGGCAGCGGCTCTGAATGTATCTCCGGCGCACAAAAGCACTTTTTTGCCTTCTTTGGAAAGCACGGACGAAATTTTGCCTATAGAAGTCGTTTTGCCCACACCGTTTACGCCTATTACAAGAATAATAAGAGGCTTGCCGTCATCTGCCGAAAGCTCTACATCTTCGCCAATCATATCCGTCATAATTGAATACAGTTCTTCTTTTGCAAGCGAAGGGTCTTTTATCTTCTTTTCCTCTACTCTTTGTTTGAGAGTGTCAAGAATCTGCTCTGTGCATGATACGCCGATATCGGCTTCTATAAGCGTTTCTTCAAGCTCATCATACAAGTCGTCGTCGAGCTTTGAAAATGCGCTGAATATTCCGTCAATCTTGCCGGATATGGCTTCCTTTGTTTTTTTAAGTCCGCTTTTCAGTAAATCGAAAAATCCCATTTTTACCTCTTACAGTTTAATACCGAGCTGTTGTTCAACCTCATCGACGCTTATGGTGAGGTACTTTGATATTCCCTTTTCCTGCATCGTGATACCGTAGAGAATGTCGGCAACATTCATCGTTCCTCTGCGGTGAGTAATCATAATGAACTGCGTCTTTTCGCAGAATCTCTTTGCGTACTGTGCAAATCTGTCTACATTGACATCATCGAGAGCGGATTCTATCTCGTCCATTATGCAGAACGGCGTCGGCGATACGGCTATCATAGCATAATACAGCGATATGGATATAAGCGAGCGTTCGCCGCCGGACAGAAGCTGAATGTTGTTTACCGTCTTTCCGGGCGGTTGCGCGAATATTTCAATATCACCCTCGATTATATCTTCCTCGTCGGCAAAAGTAATCTCCGCCTTGCCGCCGCCGAAAAGCTCTTTGAATATTCTCGAGAAGTTTTCGTTTATGCTCTTCATTGCCTCGGTGAGAATACGCTTCATCTCATCGTCGAGATTCTCAATAATTCCCTCAAGCTCTTCCTTTGACTTAACAAGGTCACCGACTTGAGCTGTAAGAAAATCAAATCTTTCCTTTAATTCCGCGTATTCGGCAACGGCGTTGAGATTAACCGAGCCGAGCTTCTTAATCTCACCCTTCAAAACGGAAAGACGCTTTCCGGATTCCGTCTTGTTCTCAATAACTATTCTGAATTCGCCGGCAGTTGAATATGTAAGGTCGTAAGTATCAAAGAGCCTCGATATAAGCCTGTCGTGCTCTGTTTGTCCGCTTTCGAGCTTTGCTTCCGACCGCGTGAATTCTCTTATGAGATTTTCTCTTTCGCCGTAGCATTTTTTCTGCTTTGCGGTGAATTCGTTTATCTTCTTTTCATATTCGAGATTCTGTGCGTCGAGCTCTTTTACGGTTTCCTGCATATTTGAATATGTCTTGTCGCCGCAGGCAATTTCGTCAGCCGTTTCCTTTATTTCCGCATTTACGGATTCAATCTTTGATTTAAGCTCGGAAATCTGCTTTTGATATCCCTTTGCGCTGTCCGTGTCGAGTTCGAGAGTTTGTGCCATGGCTGTTATCGAATACTGATAGTTCTCGATATCCTTTGTAACTTCCGCAAGCTCAATTTTCATATCGTAAAGACGATTTTTCAAGCTCTCGTTCTCGTTTTGCATATTCTGTTGTTCTTCTTTGCGGGAAGCAGAAATCTCGTCATCACTTTTCTGCTTTTCTTCGAGCTTATCCGCATCGGCGTCAAGCTTTGCGAGTTCTTCATTCATAAGCTTGATTTCGGATTCAAGCTTTGCTATATCGCTTTCTCTGTCCTTGCGAAGCTCAGCATAATCCTTCATATTTTCGCTTATGGCGGCAAGCTCCGCATCTATTGCGGCAAGACTTGTCTTAAGCAATATCTCTTCGTCGGAAAGCTTTGTGCTTTGAGCATAAAGCGAAGCCTTTTCGTCGTTTGCACTGTCAATCTCCGCTTGAAGCTTGTCTATGTCTTTTAATATCACGGAAAGCTCAGCTGTAAGCTTTTCGATATCGGCGCTTCTTGTAAGCATACCGGTCTTTGCGCTGAGACTGCCGCCCGTAAAGCTGCCGCCCGCGTTAACAACCTGACCGTCAAGCGATACGACTTTATATCTGAAGCCGCACGACCTCGCGATTGAAGCGGCGCAGTCAATATCCTTGGCAATTACCGTTCTGCCGAGAAGATAGCTTACAATACGCTCGTATTTTTTGTCAAATGTAACAAGCTCGGAAGCTATTCCGATGTAGCCGTTTTTGTTTGTGATGTCGGCGGAGCTTATGCTTCTGCCGTTTACGGTATCAAGCGGAAGAAATGTCGCTCTTCCGGCTTTTGCCGCTTTGAGCTCCGCGATTCCCGCCTTTGCCGCCCTCTCGTTTTCCGTTACTATATGCTGAGCCTGCGCGCCGAGCGCAACCTCAAGAGCGACGGCGTACTCCTCAGGAGCGGATATAAGCTTTGATACAGGCCCGTGAATTCCCGAAAGCTTACCGGAATTTGCAGACTGCATTACGGCTTTTACGCTGAACGCATAGCCCTCGAGCATATTTTCCATACGGCTGAGCATATCAATATGTTTTGATTTTTCAGCCTTAGAAACCATAAGCCCCTGCATTTTCACATAAGCCGAATTCAAAATTTGCTCGTCATTCTTAATCTTTATGTCAATTTCGTCGAGCTTTGTGCAAATCTGTGCAAGAGATTTTGCCCTCTCAGCCTTCTCTTTTTCGGCTTTTTCAAATTTCTCCTTGCTTTCGGCATCTTGAGTGTCCTGCTTTTTGCTCTGCGAAAGCTCGGCTATTCTGCTTTCAAGCTGGGCGATATTGGCTTTCGTTACGGAACGCTTTGTGTTAAGCTCCGCTATATCCTGAGCGGCAAGCTCCTTTGAAAGCCCGAGATTGCCTATCTCAAAGTCAATGTTGAAAAGCTTAGACGAAAGCTCTTCGGTTCTGCTCTGCGCCACCGCGATATCGGCTTCGAGCTTTGCTTTTTTTTCGTCAAGCTCCTTGCCCTTTGAGTATTCTCCGTCAAACTTCTCCGTTGCTTCTTTAATCTTAGCGTCAAGCTCACCGAATTCCTTTTCAAGCTCGGCAAGCCTTTCCTTGTAGTGGCTTATATCGTTTTCAAGAACGCTCTTTCTCTCGGAAAGCTCGCTCATGTGATGCTCGTGATTCTTTATACCTTCTCGGCTTTCTTCTATTTTTTCACTGTTCTGTTGCGAAAGAAGCGTAAGCTGCTCAACGCCTTTTTCGCATTCCTCTATCTCCGTGTTGCAGATATCGAGATTCTTTTTTGCGGAATCGTAGGCATTCTGAATTTTTTCTTTTTCTCCGGCAAGACTGTCTATCTCGTCAAGCCAAAGAGAAACCTCGAGCTTTCTTTGTTCTTCAAATAAAACAAGATACTTCTGCGTCTTTTCCGATTCTTTTCTCGCAGGCTCAACTCTCGATGTAACTTCACCGAGAATGTCGTTGAGTCTCACAAGATTATCCGCAGTCTGCGCAAGATTCTTTTCCGCGTCATGCTTTTTGTGCTTAAACTTCGATATTCCCGCGGCTTCGTCAATCATCTCACGCCGCGTATCGCTTTTTGGCGAAAGAATTTCCGCAACCTGTCCCTGACCGATTATAGAATATCCGTCACGACCGATACCGGTATCGAGAAAAAGCTCGTATATGTCGCGAAGTCTTACTTCTTTTTTATTTATATAGTATTCACTGTTACCGCTTCTCGAATAATGGCGCGTTACGGTGACTTCCTCGTGCTCGTCGTTAAGTCCGCCGTCACTGTTGTCCATGCAAAGAGTAACCTCTGCAAAGCTGCTCGGACTTCTGCCCTGAGCACCGCTGAATATTACATCTTCCATTTTGTTTCCGCGAAGGCTCTTTGAGCTTATCTCGCCCAAAACCCATCTTATCGCGTCCGAAACATTGGATTTTCCGCTTCCGTTGGGGCCCACTATCGCCGTTACGCCTTTTCCGAAGTTGAATACCGTCTTGTCGGGAAAAGACTTGAAGCCCTGCATTTCTACATACTTAAGATACAATGTTACACCTCAAATTACTGTTTTATGATTCCGAACAGAGTGAGCGCCTCTTTTGCCGCCTGCTGCTCTGCTTCTCTTTTTGTGCGTCCCGTTCCTTTTCCGATGATGTTTGTGTTGAGCTTTGCCGCCATTATGAATCTCTTGTCGTGGTCGGGGCCGCTTTCGCCTATCAGCTCATACTCAAACTTTTCGCCGGGCGCTTGCTGAACAAGATGCTGAAGCTCCGTCTTATAGTCAACCACACTGTCACTGCCCATAAGGGATTTTATCTTGCTTTCAAGATTATCTATAATGAATTTTTTGCTGTCGCTCAGCCCGGAGTCAATAAAGACAGCGGCGATAATCGCCTCAACCATATCGGCAAGAACGCTTTTTCTGCCTCTGCCGCCCGAATGCTTTTCGCCGTTGCCCAAAATCATAAATTTATCTATCGAAAGGCAAGTAGCAACTTCGTAAAGACTTTCCTCGCAAACAACGGCGGCTCTCAGGCGAGTAAGCTCACCCTCCGGGCATTCCGGATAGTTTTTGTAAATATATTCGGAAACCACAAACGAAAGAATGGAATCCCCGAAAAACTCAAGCCGCTCATACGAGCTTATCTTGTGCTCGGAATCGTGCATATTCGATTCGTTTGCGTAGGAGCTGTGCGTAAGCGCGCAGAAAAGAAGCTGTTTATTCTTGAAAGTATAGCCTATCTTTCGTTCAAGCTCATCAAATCCGTCAATTTGCATCGGTATCGGCTCCTTTCTCAAGTCTGCGGCAAATCTCGCCGATAACATCGTTTTCGACAAGCTTATACACCTGTTTTACGGTGTAGTATATCGTCTTTTCGTTGGCGTTACCGTGAGCTTTCACAACCGTTTTGTTTACACCGAGAAACGGTGCGCCGCCGCATACGCGGTAGTCAAGCTGTGTTCTGAGCTTTGCCACCCTCTTTTTTACAAGAAGATATGCAATCGCAGAGAAAAGCCCGCCGCCGAACATATCCTTCAATATACCTTTAATAAATTTCCCGCTGCCCTCCATAGTTTTAAGCGCGATGTTTCCGGAAAATCCGTCACATACGACGACATCGGAACAGTCCTTATATAAATCTCTGCCTTCAATGTTTCCGATAAAATTGAGATTGCTCTGCTTTAAGAGCGCATAGGCTTCTTTATGTACGGGAGTACCCTTATGCTCCTCCGTTCCGTTGTTGAGAATCGCAACCTTCGGAGATTTTATGCCGTACATAAGCTCTGCATAAATGCTTCCCATAAGACCGAATTGCAGAAAATATTCAGGCTTTGTTTCGACATTCGCGCCCGAATCTATAAGAAGCTTTCTTCCTATCGGAACGGAGCTTGCAAGAGCGGGACGCTTTATGCCGTTTATTCTTTTGATTATAAGCGTAGAGCCGCAGAGAAGCGCGCCGGAATTTCCGGAGCTTATCATGGCGTCACCCTTGCCGTCCCTCAAAAGGTCAAAAGCAACACCCATGGAACTGTCGCGGTTTGCTCTCACAACGGACATCGGGTCATCTTCCATAGTCAGCACTTTGTCGGCATTAACCACAGTGACATCAACCGAGCCGTATTTGCTGTTTTCTATCGCTTTTTTAATTGCTTTTTCGTCGCCGACAAGTATAAGCGATACCGAAAGCTCGTACGCCGCTTTCAGAGCGCCCTCGGCAAGAATCTCGGGAGCGTTGTCGCCGCCCATTACATCTACAATTATCTTCATTTAGTTTCCTTTACAAGCTTTCAAGTTCTGTTTTAATCTGCTCAATGCGCTCAAGCGCACGAGCCGAAATCTGCCTGTTTTTCTCCTGCTTGCCGCCCTTGACTTTTTTGTCCAATAAATCCATTATTCCGAAATTTACATTCATCGGCTGGAACTGCTTTGCCGTGATACCGGGATTGGAAATATACTGTGCAAGTGCGCCCATCGCGGTATCGGAGCCGTATATCACTCTCGGCTTTCCGAGAGCATCTCTTGCGGCATTCACTCCGGCAACAAATCCGGACGCGGTGGATTCCACATATCCCTCAACGCCTGTCATCTGCCCCGCGAATCGTATTTTGGCATCGTTTCTCATCGCATAGGTGCAGTCGAGACATCCGGGAGAATAGATGTATGTATTTCTGTGCATAACGCCGTATCTTTGGAACGATGCGTTCTCAAGTCCGGGTATCATGCCGAAAACTTCCTTCTGCGCGGAAATCGTAAGATGAGTCTGGAATCCGACGATGTTATACATCGTCTTTGCGGCATTGTCTGCCCTTAACTGAACAACGGCATAAGGCATTTCACCCGTTTTCGGGTCAATAAGACCGACCGGCTTAAGCGGGCCGTACAGTAGTGTATCGTGACCTCTTGCCGCCATAACCTCAACGGGCATACAGCCCTCGAAAACCTTGATATTTGCCTCAAATTCGTGAAGCTTCGCCGTCGGAGCTGATATCAGCGCATTATAGAATGCGTCGTATTCCTCTTTTGTCATAGGGCAGTTGATGTAATCCGCATCGCCCTTGTCGTATCTTGAAGCAAAGAACGCTTTAGAGAGGTCAATACTGTCAAAAGCAACTATCGGAGCGGCGGCATCGTGGAAATATAAAAAGCTGTCGCCGAGAAGCCCCTTCATCGCATTTACCATTCCGTCACTTGAAAGCGGGCCGGTTGCGATGACCGTATATTCATCGTGAGGTATTTCTTTTACTTCCTCGTAAACGACTTCTATTCTGCCGTTTGATTTAATCTTATCGGTTATATACTGCGAAAATCCCTCTCTGTCCACGGCAAGAGCTCCGCCTGCCGAGACAAGATTTTCGAGCGCCGATTCCATAATAAGCGAGCCCTGTACCCTTAATTCCTCTTTGAGAAGACCTACCGCGTTTTCAAGTCCTCTTGCGCGTAGAGAATTTGAACATACGAGCTCGGCAAAATTCGGACTTTTGTGAGCCGGAGAATAGTTTACGGGCTTTTGCTCGTAAAGAACAACATCTACTCCCTGCTTTGCCGCTTGATAAGCCGCTTCGCAACCGGCAAGTCCTGCGCCGATAACCTTAATCCTCATTTGCGTTCTCCGGAGTTCTTTCCGCGCTGTAACCACAGCCGTCCTTTGCACAGTAGACCTGATTCTTGTTCTTCTTATAGAATAAGGTTCCGCCGCAATCGGGGCATTTTTCGTCTATCGGGATATCCCATGTCGAGAATGTGCATTCGGGATATTTTTCGCAACTGTAGAAGGTGCGTTGTGTCTTTGTGCGCTTCTGCACTATTTTAGCGCCGCATACGGGGCATACGCCCGATGTATCCTTTTGTATCGACTTTGTAAATTTGCACTTGGGGTAATTTACGCAGGCAAGGAACGAATTGAAGCGTCCCTTTCTCAAAACCATATCGCCGCCGCAAAGCTCGCATTTTTCACCTGCAACGGGAGTCGGCGCTTTCTTTTCAACGATATGTCCCTCGTTGTCAATCGACTTCGTGTTCTTGCACTTCGGATAGTTCGGGCAAGCGGCAAATCTTCCGAATCTGCCTTTCTTGATAACCATTCTCGCACCGCATTTTTCGCAGATTATGTCACTTTCCTTGTCGGCAATCTCAACGGTTTTTCCGTCCATTGTGGCATCCGCTTTCTCGAGGTCTTTGGAAAATCCCGCGTAGAATTCTTTTAACACGACAAGAAAGTCCTTTGCTCCGACCGAAATGTCATCGAGGTCGCTTTCCATATTGCCCGTAAATTCGTAGCTTATGATATCGGGGAAGTTTTCCTTCATAACCTTTGTCGTGACCTCTCCGAGCTGCGTCGGGCGGAGCGCTTTACCCATGCGCTCAACATAGTCACGCTGTATTATTGTCATTATGGTAGGAGTATAGGTGCTCGGTCTGCCTATTCCTTTTTCCTCCAAAGTCTTGATAAGCGTTGCTTCGGTGTATCTCATCGGAGGCTCGGTAAAATGCTTTGACGGCTCAACGGAATTTATATTGAGCTTGTCGTTTTGCGAAAGCTCCGGAAGAAGCGTCTGCTTTTCCTCCTGCTTTTCGTCAGTTGATTCTTCATATACCGCAAGGAAGCCGGCAAATCTGATGCTGCTTCCGTTTGCGCGAAGAACGCTCTTTGAGCTCGATATATCTGCGGTAACAATGTCGTATACCGCATTTTCCATCTGGCTTGCGACAAATCTGTCCCAGATAAGCTTATAGAGCCTGTACTGGTCGGGCGTCATGTGAGAACGGACGGCGTCGGGCGTAAGATTTACATTCGACGGACGGATGGCTTCGTGCGCATCCTGAGCCGTTGCACTTATCTTGTATGTTCTGAATTTAGCGGGAGCATATTCGCTTCCGTAATGCGATTCGATAAATTCTTTAGCCGCAACAGCCGCTTCGTTTGAAATACGGAGAGAGTCGGTACGCATATAGGTTATAAGACCTTGAGTTCCTCCGTTAGCCGTTCCGAGGTTGATACCTTCATAAAGCTCCTGTGCGACCTTCATCGTACGCTGAGAATTGAAATTAAGCCTGCGGTTTGCCTCCTGCTGCATGGAAGAGGTTGTAAACGGAGGCGCCGGATTTCTGTGCTTTACGCTCTTTTTAATGGAGCTTACGACGGGCGTGCCGCTCTTTATGTCGTCGACTATCTCAAGAGCTCTTTTCTCATTCTTGATGTTTTCCTTTTTCTTACCGTCCTGAGAAAAATATTTGGCAACGAAAGTGTCACCCTTCGGAGTTGTAAACTTGCCCTCTATTTCCCAATATTCCTCGGGAATAAAGCCCTTTATCTCCTCCTCGCGCTCAACAATCATTCTTGTCGCAACCGACTGAACGCGTCCCGCGGAAAGACCGTGCCTTACATTCTTCCACAAGAACGGGCTGAGCTTGTATCCGACAAGTCTGTCCAAAAGACGGCGTGTCTGCTGTGAATTGACAAGGTCGTTGTCAATGTCCCTTGCGTTCTTGATTGCCGCCTTTACGGAGTTTTTCGTAATTTCATTGAATGTTACTCTGCTTATTTTTCCCGTATAATCGGAAAGCACCTGAGCAAGATGCCAGGATATAGCCTCTCCCTCGCGGTCAGGGTCGGTTGCGAGGTATATTTTGCCTGCCGTTTTCGCTTCTTTTTTAAGCTCTTTTATGACATCTCCCTTTCCGCGTATGTTTATATACTTCGGAGCAAAATCGTTTTCGATGTCTATGCCGAGTTCACTCTTCGGGAGGTCTCTTACATGACCTTTTGATGCAATTACTTTGTAGTTTGAGCCGAGATATCCTTTGATGGTTCCGGCTTTTGTTGGTGACTCAACGATTACAAGATTTGACATTGATATATCCTTTCAATATTTATTACAAAAGTATATAATATCCGCCCGCTTCGGCGGTGATTATTCCCTGAATTTCAAGTATGGTCAGATTCGTCAGAACCTCATCGAGAGCTATTCCTCCGTGCACGAGCTCATCCGTTGTTTTTCTGCCTTCGGACAGCATATCGACTATAGCCTTGCCCGCTCCCGTTAAATCGGAATAACCCGTAACGGAGTGTGAATCTTTTTTGAAAGACTCCGGCTTTGGCTCCGATTTCTTTTCCTTTTGCTCAATTACATCTCTTTCGATATCGACCGGCGGAGGCGCGTTCACTCTGTGAGAAGTGTTTACGCGATTCGGATACATAAGCTCAAAATCTTCGGCAACATCCATTCCGTTTGTAATCTGCTTTGCGCCGCGCTTTATAAGCTCAAGGTTTCCGCTCGAATTAAAATCGTCAATTCTTCCGGGTACGGCATACACAAACTTGCCCTGCCTTTGCGCCTGCTTTGCAGTGATAAGAGCGCCGCTTCGAATGTGGCTCTCGACTATAACCGCGCCGACGCACATTCCGCTTATTATTCTGTTTCTCTGCGGAAAGTGGTACTTTTCCGGACGCGAATACGGCGGATACTCGGTAATAAGCATACCGTTTGCAGAAAGAATTCGCTTGTGCAGTTCTCTGTTTTCCGACGGATAAGCAGTGGCAAGACCGCATCCGAGCACGGCTATTGTGGGACAGCTTGCTTCAAGCGCCGCAAGATGAGCCGCGGCGTCTATTCCGAGCGCTATGCCCGAAACGACTATACAGCCGTACATAGAAAGCTCGTATGCTATTTTTCTCGCCGTGCGTCTTCCGTATTCGGTACATCTTCTTGTTCCCACAACTGCGACGCAGGCGTTGTCGTCAATATCAATATCCGCGCCCATCTCATATAAGACAAGCGGCGGCTCTGATATAAGCGAAAGCCTTTCGGGATATTTTTCCGTGCCCTTGCACACTATGCGAACACCGTACCTCTTGCAGAATGCAAGACACTTTTCAACCTCGTCAAACGACTTGTCGCAAAGTCTGTCAACCACTTCCGTTGGTATATCGCGTATTTTATCGTAATATTCGCGTTCTTCGGCATTATATACTCCCTCGGGAGTATCAAATTTCAAAAGAAGCTTTTTTGTAAGCTCCGAATCGGCGTCAAGTGCAATATTCAGCCACAGAAGATATTTTTCCTCCATCAGCCTCTTCCCGCCATTTCCCATATAATGACCGTTGCCGCGGCGGCAACATTGAGAGATTCCATTCCGACCATCGGTATTATCATCGGCTTGCAAAGCGCTATTGCCTCGTCGGGAAGTCCATGTCCCTCGTTTCCGAGTACAACAGAGCAAGACGAAAGGGCGCAATCGGAAATCTTTGCGGCATCATCGCGCAAAGCGGCGGCATACACGGTCTTACCGTTTATATTATATAATGCCACGGCTTTTTCAAAATTTGAGCAGGAGTAGATTCTCTGCCTGAATACAGCGCCCATGGAAGCGCGTATGCACTTATAACCGAAAGCGTCCGCGCAGTCACCGCAAAGTACAATATCTATATCGGAAAGAGCGTGCGCGGTGCGGATAATCGTTCCGAGATTGCCGGCGTCCTGTATATCATAAAGAATAACGGAATTTTTAGAAGAGCCCGAATCGCATATATCGCAAAGCTTCGGGAGCTTTGCCACCGTTATTATACCCTGCGGAGCTTTTTCGGTCGAAATCTTTTCAAAGCAGATATCGGGAACAACATAGGCGCGGCAATCCGCTCTGTCAAGCAATGAGCAAAGATTATCAAGCGAGCTCTTTTTAACGAAAACATATTCCAGCGATATACCGGAATCCAATGCCTCGCAAAAAAGCTTGACGCCCTCGAACATATAAAGTCCGAGTTCACGGCGCGACTTTGCCGACGCAAGCGATGCGGTTTTAACAACAAGCGGATTCGTTCTGCTTGTTATATCATATATAAGCTCTGCCATGCGCCGACCTCCGATTTCTACATAGATATTATATTATAGAAAATATTTGCCGAAATTACAATACCCAAGCGGGAAATTTTTATAAGAAAAATTTATAAAAACCTATTGACAAGCGCAGTCTTCGGTGGTATACTTACAAAGCTTAAAGAAGAAGAACGCACGGTTCTCACCGTATGGCACAGCTGATACGGTTTGATATTATCAAAGCGCATTATTTTGCGCGGGAGTTTGTGCGGGCTTATTCGGCTCGCATTTTATTTTTATTCGGAGGTGTTCGACTATAAGTTCCAAAGAGCTTCGCATCAATGAAAAAGTTACCGCAAAGGAAGTACGACTCATCGGCACGGACGGTTCTCAAATGGGAATCATGTCTGCATCCGCCGCACTCGAAATAGCCTATGACGCAGGGCTTGATTTAGTGGAGATATCCCCTAATTCAACTCCTCCCGTATGCAAGGTTATCGACTATGGCAAATACCGCTTTGAGAACGACAAGCGCGAAAAAGAGCAGAAGAAAAAGCAGCAGATTTCCGAAATAAAGGAAGTACAGCTCTCCTGCCGTATCGACACTCACGACTTTGAAACGAAGGTCGGTCACGCAAAGAAGTTCCTTGCAAACGGCGACAAGGTAAAGGTTGTCGTAAGATATAAGGGACGCGAAATGGCTCATATCGAGATAGGTAAAGAGATGCTTGACAAATTTGCATCAGCCGTATCGGAATCGGGCGTTATTGACAAGCCCCCCGTACTCGAAGGCCGTTCAATGACCATGTTTATCACGCCTGCAAAAAAATAACGGCGTTATAATAACCAACAAAAATAATCTTGAAAGGAAACAAAGTTATGGCAAAAATCAAGACACATAGAGCTACCGCAAAAAGATTTTCGCTTACAAAAGGCGGAAGCGTAAAGCTCAATCATTCACACAGGCGTCACAAGCTCGGACTCAAGACCCCCAAGCGTAAGAGACAGCTTCGCAAGGGCGGCATCCTCAGCCCGTCATTCGAGGGAGCAATCAAGAAGCTTCTTCCCTACGCTTAAGACATAATTGATTCAGGAGGAAAATTACAATGGCAAGAGTAAAAGGTGCACTCGCCACCAGAAAAAGAAGAAATAAAATGCTTAAAGCCGCTAAAGGCTATTGGGGTTCCAAGAGCAAGCACTTCAAGATGGCTAAAGAAGCCGTAATGAAGTCCGGCAACAAGGCATTTGCAGGCAGAAAGCAGAAGAAGAGAGATTTCAGAGCTCTCTGGATTACAAGAATCAGCGCACAGGCAAAGGTTAACGGCATCAACTATTCACAGTTTATAAACGGACTTAAGAAAGCAGGCATCAACCTCAACAGAAAGATGCTTGCAGAGCTTGCAGTAAACGACAAGGAAGCTTTTGCTTCTCTCGTTGAAACGGCAAAGAAAGCAAAATAAGTTTATACGCAAAAAAAAGAACGGAGCGCATCGCGCTCCGTTCTTTTTTACCCTTCAAGCACCGCGTCTTTCAGCTCGCAGTACAGATAATCTCCCTCACTGTATGTATTGAAAGTCCCCGATACGGTAATTTCACTTCCGATTTCGGGGTAGTCGTCGGGATAAGTACCCGAATCCTTGAGCCTGAACTCAATTCCCTGCGAACAGCACGCCGTGGCATCCGCTATAATGCAGGCAAAATAGTTTTTATCGGATGCTTCATCGTGATAGACGGAAAAAGCGCCTTTCATTTTGATATATTTACCCATATAGCTGTCCGGAGAGTTCATCATATTGAATACCTCCGAATACACCATCGTACTGCTAAGCTTCGTCAAATCGAGGTCATAGCTGATTTTTTGTTCTTCCCCGTTTTTATCGGATTTTTCTTCGGCTTTTTCCGTATTTCCAACCCCACAGCCCGCGACGAAAAGAATCATAATAACAGCAATAAGCAAACACAATAATTTTTTCATTTCTTAATACCTCCGATAATTGAAAATACTGCAAAAGCGACAATATCTGCGGCAACTATGGTCGAGCCGACCGGCGTTCCGTAAAGAATTGCCATAACGATTCCGAGCGACGAGCACAATACCGAAACCGCCGCCGAGCATATTGTCACTGACTTGAAGCTTTTGAAAACACGCATCGCCGAAAGTGCCGGAAATATAATGAGAGCCGATATGAGAAGCGAGCCCACAAGATTCATCGCAAGAACGATAATCACCGCGATAATAACAGCGATTATAACATTATATAAGCCTGTTTTCGTGCCTGTTGCCTTTGAAAAATTCTCATCAAAAGTCAGGCAGAATATCTTGTTGTAAAAGAAAACAAACGACAAAACTATTAGCACCGACAGTATTTCGCAGATTATAACCTGCGGCTCTGTGAGAGTAAGTATCGACAAAGAGCCGAACAGCGATGAGCATACATCGCTCGACATATTGGACGAGGTCGGGAATTTATACATTAAAAGATAGCCTATCGCAAGAGCTCCCACGGATATCATCGCAACCGAGGCATCACCTTTTATTTTGGCATTCTGCCCCGAGCTTAAAAGAAGCACGGCGCAAATAATCGTCACCGGCATCGCTATAAGCATATTGTTTGTTATTCCGACAACCGCGGCAACCGTCATGGCGCCGAAAGCAACATGAGAAAGCCCGTCGCCGATAAACGAAAATCTTTTTAATACAAGAGTGACGCCCAAAAGCGATGAGCAAAGAGATATAAGCACTCCGACTATAAGCGCACGCTGAACATTCGGAAAGCTGAAATAATACGAAAGCTGTTCGAATATCTGCATATTATCTCACCTCCGCCGTAAAAAAGCCCGATGAGCTTTTTATGTAATCTTCTTTTGAGCCGAAGAAAACACTGCTTCCGATATGAAGTATATGGCTCGAATAACGAAGTGCCGCCTGAATATCGTGTGATATCATTACCACCGTAAGCCCGTCATGATTCAGCTTTTCGATAAGCTCGTACATTTCGGCGGTGACCTTCGGGTCAAGACCGGAAACCGGCTCATCAAGCAGAAGAATTTTCTTTGTGGCGCAAAGCGCTCTTGCAAGTAAAACTCTCTGTTGCTGACCGCCGGAAAGCTCTCTGTAACAGCGTTTTGCGAGCTTGCTTATCCCCATTTTTTCCATATTGTCTTTTGCAAGCAAAACATCCTCTTTGGAATAAAACGGGCGAATACCGCGCCTTCCCTGACAACCGGATATAACTATTTCACGCACGGTTGCCGGAAAATCCTTCTGCACCGATGTCTGCTGCGGAAGATAACCTATTTCGCTTTTAATAAGTCCGTCCGATACCTCTATCTTTCCCGAAACGGGCTTCTGCAAGCCGAGTAAGGTTCGCATAAGAGTAGATTTTCCCGAACCGTTTTCTCCGACAATACAGAGATAATCGCCTTCGTTTATTTCAAAATTCAAATCATTTATTATCTGTCTGCCGTCGTATCCGAGCGACAGATTACTGCATTTCAACAAAGCCATATACCTGCCTCCTTATTCGGAAAGAGCCTTGATGAGCACTTTGAGATTATCCCGCATAATAGCTATATAATCCGCGCCGTCCGAAAGCTCCTTTGCAGTTATCGATTGCATCGAATTAAGCTTTACTATCTCGGCATTCTTCGCTTTGGTTGACTCTATAACGGTTTTTGCTATTTTGTCATCGCTTCCCTCTATCGTAAAGACGACGGAAAGTCCGAGCTCATCAATCTTATTTGCAAGGAATGTCACCGTCTCAAATCTTGCTTCGCTCTCCGTTGAGCAACCCGAAAACGCCGCATAATATGTAAGTCCGTAGTCATCGGCAAGATATCTGAACGGGAATCTGTCGGCAAACAACACGGTCTTTTGCTTTGCGGAATTTACAGCGCTTTGATACTCTGAATCGAGCTTTGCCAACAAGTCGGAATAAGCAAAAGCGTTCTTTTCGTATATTGCGGAATTTTCGGCATCTGCTTTTACGAGTGCATCCTTTATTGCATCGACGAGAATTTTCGCATTTTTGAGCGAAAGCCATATATGCTCATCGTATTCGCTCTCCTCTTCGTTGCCGCCTTCTTCCTGCATCCCCTCTACGGGCTCCTCCTCTTTTGCGGCTTCACCGAGTATGTCAAGAAGATTTATTATCTGCATATTTTTATTTCTTTTTTGCTTAAGTACGGCATCAACCCAGCCGTCGGATTCACCGCCGACATATATAAAAATATCACAGCTTGTTATTTTTATGATATCATCGGCGCTCGGACTGAAGTTGTGAAGGTCGACACCGTTGTCAAGAAGCATGGCAAGTCCCACGGCGTCAGCCCTTTCGCCGAGTATATTTTTCGTCCAATCATAAACGGGGAAAATAGTCGTTACAACAGAAAGCTCATACTTTTTTTCGCTTTTGAAGCCACAACCGCAAAAAGTCATAAGCAGCATTACAGCCGCAATTATTATACTTATAATTCGTTTCATATTTACCTCCGAACAAAAATGAATATAAAAATACAAGGGACGGCAAAGCCGAAAAGCCTGCCCTAAACGGCAGACTTGTCCCTTGTTATGTAAAAATTATATTCAGCTTAAGAGCTTAACTCCGAGAATTATCGGTGATATGCGAAACGAGGATATCCTCTTGAAGCTTTTGCCAGAAATAAACAGCTCTTTTACAAGAACGGCAGAAATGCAGGCACATAGTGCGACCGTTAATACTTTTACGGTGTTTTCGCACAGAGCAAGCATACGGCAGATTCCGCAGTCGTCGCCCGTACATTCGTGGTCGGATTCAACGGCGATGCAAAGCACGGATACTATAACGGCAAGAATAACGGCACAAGCCGTCAATGCGGCACAGATGCGCCTTTTTTGTACCATGCAAAACACCTCCCGTCGATACGCTCAATTTATACAATCGCAATTTTATCACAAAACATTATAAGTTTCAATAGCCTTTGGGAATTGAAGCATTGATATCCGAAAAATCCGAAGTATATGTGATGTATATACTGTCGTCGATATTCTTGTGAGTGTGCGGGTCAAAGGACTTTATAAAAGCCGTTTCCCCGTCGGTAAGCTCTGCATAGCAATAGTCGTAATATATTACCTTGTCAGCATAACCGAAGTAAACATCAATGAACTTGCCGCCCTTTTTTATAACAAATTTACCGTCAAAACTGAACGCTACTCTGTCTGTGACGGCATCGATTACAAAGCTTTTTCCGTAAAACAGAGCGTAAAGCCTTGCGCTGTCATCGGCGCTGATTTGAGCAACGGCATAAGATGCGGACTCTTTTTCGCTCTCAACTGCCGAAGAATCAAAATAACATATTTCCGCTACATAGCCGTCCGCCGATTTATCCGTCTTATAGCCGACATAACTCACGATTTCAAGCTCTGGCAAAACAAACAGCTTAACCGATTTGTCCTTTTGCGCATCGTAAGCATAAAACTCCGTTTCGGAATAGTCACCTTTAATCAGCGTAAAAAAATATCTGCCGCCGCATATATAAATGTGGCTTGCGTAGTATTTTCCGTCCTTTTCATACTTTTCGGTTTCTGATATCACCTTTTTGAGATTATCGTCATCTGTCATAGGAAATCCATCGTCGTTTTTTACGATATCCGTGCTCAGGCGCAAGCCGGAAAAATCGGCTGAGCTTATGAGCTTTCCGCCCTTTAATTCGTAGGCATTGTAATCCTCGGATTTGCTTGAATACGCAACCGTCGTGTAAACAAGAAGCCCGTCATAATCGGAAGCGGTAAGCTTTACGCTTCCCGTGCAGCCGGTAAGAAATAATGCCGTAACCAGCAGAAAAGTCAACACGATTTTCTTCATACAATACCTCCTTTTTCTTGATTTTACAATAACGGCAGGTCACCGTCAACATAAGAGCGGAATTATTTACCGAAATTTAACATAAGTTATCAATCGGTGTTATTTTCCTTGACAATCAGATTTAATATATATATAATATATTATATGCTTTTTTCAGGAGTGGAACTATGCTCTTATCGCAACTGATATCCAATACAAACTGCATAACCGAAAAATATGACGATACGGAAATTTCTTCTTTGTGCTATGATTCACGCAAGGCAAAAGAAGGAAGCCTTTTTGTGTGCCTCGTCGGAACGGCGGTTGACGGTCACGACTATATAGATGCAGCATACAAAAACGGATGCCGCTTTTTTGCGGTATCCAAAGAAATAGAAAAAAAAGACGGCGCGGTTTATCTTCGTTACGAAGATACGAGAAAAGCACTTGCTCTTTTGTCGGCAAACTTTTTTGACCGCCCCGCGGATAAAATATTTACGGTCGGAATCACCGGCACAAAGGGAAAAACAAGCATTTCTTTTATGATTCGCTCAATATTCGAGGAAATGGGCAAAAAAGTCGGCATAATCGGAACAACGGGTATAATTTACGGCGATGTTTTCGAGAAATCCGACAACTCCACGCCAGAGTCTTATGAGATACACAGACACCTTGCCGAAATGGTAAAACAGAATGTCGATATCTGCGTTATGGAAGTCTCATCGCAGGGACTTATGATGCACAGAAGCTACGGCATAATGTTTGACGCGGCAATATTTACAAACTTATCCCCCGACCATATCGGAGAGGGCGAACACAAGAGCTTTGAAGAATACAGAGACTGCAAATCCATTCTGTTTTCTCAATGCACCGACGCGTTTGCAAATATGGACGACGACAATTTTATGTATGTCACCGCTCCGTTCGGCAGACGCCCGACGATGTATTCCGCAACAAGAAAGTCCGACTTCTACGCTGATGAGATTAAATTCGAGAGCGACGAAAAAGGACTTAAAACATCATATATGTTGCATTCACCGTACGGAGAATTCCCCGTCACCTTGAATATTCCCGGCAAATTCACGGTTTACAATTCGCTTGCGGCGGCAGCCTGCGCGATGACATTCGGCGCAGAGCCAGAGCAAGTAAGAGAGGGACTTTACAAGGCTTTTGTCGAAGGCAGAATGCAAAAAGTAAACACGGGGCTTCCGTTTACGGTGCTTATGGACTACGCGCATAACGCACTCAGTATGCAAAGCCTTTACGAAACGGTAAGTCTTTATCCGCACGGCAAAATAATCACAGTCTTCGGTTGCGGCGGAAACAGAGCAAAAGCAAGGCGCTACGATATGGGAAGCATCGCCGCAAAATACAGTGCGCTTTCGGTAATATGCTCCGATAATCCGAGATTTGAAAAGCTCGACGACATAATAGAAGATATTTTGGTCGGCACAAAAAAAGGGCTTGAAGAAAACAAAGGCGGCGAATATGCCGTAATAAAAGACAGAAAAGAAGCCATAGAGTATGCGCTCTCAAAGGCGAAAAAGGGCGACATTGTGATAATTCCCGGAAAGGGACATCAGCATTACGAGGAAATTGAAGGAAAGAAAATTCCTTTTAACGAAAAAGAAATCGTAGAAAACTATGCAAAAAGGACGGTCGGAAAATGATAAAGCTCAAAATTGATATAGCGCAAAAGCTTGCTCCGATAGTCGGAATGGACGAAGCGGAAATTCTCGGTTGGTTTGAATATCCGCCCGACAGAGCTCTCGGAGATATAGCGTTCCCCTGCTTCAGACTTGCAAAAGCGTTGAGGAAAGCTCCCAATATGATTGCATCGGATATAGCCGCCGCAATCGGAAGCGGCGACAGATACGCAGTAAGTGCCGCAGGCCCGTATGTAAACTTCAAGCTCACAGACAAGGAATATTCACGACTTGCCGCGGAAGTTCTCGAAAAGGGCGAAAAGTTCGGCTCAAGTCAAAGCGGCAACGGAAAAACCGTTGTTCTCGACTACTCCTCTCCCAACATCGCAAAAACATTCCATATCGGTCATCTTCCGTCAACCGTAATAGGAAACTCACTAAAGCTGATACACGCATTCGAAGGATATAAAACAGTAAGTATCAACTATCTCGGTGACTGGGGCACGCAGTTCGGCAAGCTTGTCGTCGCGTTCAAAAAGTGGTCGAATGACGAAAAAGTAAAAGCCGGCGGAGTGGACGAGCTCACAAAGATATATGTTCGCTTCCACAAGGAAGCGGAAGAGCATCCCGAGCTTGAAGACGAAGCAAGAGCTTGGTTTGCAAAAATGGAACAAGGCGACAAGGAGGCTCTCGGCTATTGGAAATGGTTCAGGGAAATAAGCCTTGAAGAATTCAAAAAAGTGTACGACCTCATCGGCGTTCATTTCGATTCGTATAACGGCGAAGCGTTCTATAACGACAAAATGGCTCCCGTAGTAGAGGAACTTAAGGACAAGGGACTAATCAAATATGACGACGGCGCGGCAATAATAGACCTTGAAGAATACAAGATGCCGCCCTGCCTCATACTCAAGTCCGACGGCTCAACGCTTTACGCAACACGCGATATCACCGCCGCGTTATACAGGCATAAAACCTATAACTTTGACAGTTGCATCTATGTTACGGCAAGCCAGCAGATTCTTCACTTTGCTCAATGGTTCAAAGTAATAGAGCTTATGGGCTACGACTTTGCGCCTAAGCTTCACCATGTGCCGTTCGGTATGGTAAGCCTTAACGGCGAAAAGCTCTCGACAAGAGCGGGAAATATGATTCTGCTTTCCGACCTCTTTGACACGGCAATAAATAAGGTCGCGCAGATAATGGAAGAAAAGAACACCGAGCTTCCCAACAAGGACGAGGTTGCAAGAAAAGTCGGAGTAGGCGCGATTATATTTAACTTCTTGTTCAACAGCAGAATAAAAGATGTCGATTTCAACTGGGACGATGTTCTCAACTTTGACGGCAATACGGGCCCCTATGCACAGTACACATACGCAAGAGCCTGCAGTGTAATTGAAAAGGCGGGACTTCCCGACACAAAGGAGATATCCGTCGGATGCGACGCGGAGCGTGAACTTGTTATGGCAATATCAATGCTCCCCGAAAGAGTTACCGCGGCAATACACGACCTCGAGCCGTCGTATGTCACCCGTTGTCTTATAGATGTCTGCAAGGCGTTCAACACCTTCTATCACGATTGCGCGATAGCAAGGGAAAGCGATGAGAAGACAAGAGCCTCCCGTATAAATCTCGCAAATGCCGCGAGAACCGTAATAGGCACCTGCTTAAAGCTCATCGGACTTGATTGCATAAATAAAATATAATTAACATATATCGGAGGAAAAAACAATGTCAGGACATTCAAAATGGAAGAATATCATGCACAAGAAGGGCAAGAATGATGCCGCAAGAGCAAAGATATTCACAAAAATCGGAAAAGAGATAGCCATAGCCGTTAAGGAAGGCGGTCCCAACCCCACTTCCAACAGCAAGCTCCGCGACCTTATCGCAAAGGCAAAGGAAAACAATGTGCCCAACGACAATATTGAGCGCTCTATAAAGAAAGCGGCAAGTGCAGACAGCGCAAACTACGAGGTAATCAACTACGAGGGCTACGGCCCCTCCGGAATTGCCGTTATAGTTGAGGCTATGACCGATAACAGAAACCGCACAAGCGGCGACATCCGCCACTATTTCGACAAATTCGGCGGAAATATGGGCACAACCGGATGCGTTTCGTTCCTGTTTGCGGATAAGGGCATAATTCTCGCCTCCACCGAAGGCGTAAGCGAAGAACAGATTACCGACTACGCAATAGAGGCAGGCGCCGACGATGTAAACACAGATGACAGCGAATGCTACGAAATTTCCTGCGACCCGAACGCAGTAGATTCCGTCAAGTCGGCGCTTGTCGGCTTCGGAGTAAAGATTATTTCCGCAGAAGCGACAAAGATTCCGTCAACAACCGTAACTCTCGAGGACGAGGAAGAAATAATCAAGATGAACAGACTTCTTGACGCATTCGACGAGAATGACGATGTTACAAATGTATGGCACAACTGGGATATGCCTGCCGAGGAAGAGGAATAATGATAAAAAAAGCCTTTGCGCTTATACTGCTTGTAATTATTGCGGCATCACTGCTTTCATCCTGCAAATTTCCCGGGATAAAAGACGGCGATAAGCTTTCGATAGTAACAACGAATTTCCCACCATACGACTTTGCGAAAAACATAGCAAAGGACAAAGCCGATGTAAGTATGCTGCTTTCTCCCGGAAAAGAGAGCCACACCTACGACCCGTCCCCTGCCGATATTCTCAAAATACAGAATTGCGATATATTCATCTGTACGGGCGGAGAATCCGACGAATGGGTAGACACGATTCTCGAGGCGGCAGGCGGCAAAATGACCGTTATAAAAATGATGGACGAGGTCACACTTTATACCGAAGAGATAGCCGAAGGTATGGACGGAGAATCGGACGGCGAATACGATGAGCATGTATGGACTTCACCCAAAAATGCCGAAAAGATTGTATCGGCTATAGAAGAAGCTCTGAAAAAGGCATCCCCCGACGATTCGGAATACTTTGCCGCAAACGCAAAAGCATATATTGAAGAGCTTGAGATTCTCGACCGCGATATCAGAGCCGTCACCGATAATGCCGAGCGAAAGCTTATAGTGATGGCAGACAGATTTCCGATACGCTATTTTACCGAGGAATACGGACTTTCGTACTGTGCGGCTTTTCCGGGATGCTCCTCTAAAACCGAGCCGAGCCCGAGAACTACCGCTTATATCATAAACAAGGTAAAAGAAGAAAAAATACCTGTCATTTTCAAGATAGAGCTTAGCGACGGTTATGTCGCAGAGGCAATATCCGAAGCAACAGGCGCAAAGATAATGACTTTTTATTCCCTGCATAACATATCCAAAGACGATTTTGATTCACACGAAAGCTATATTTCCCTTATGAGAAAGAATATCACAAGCCTGAAAGCGGCTCTCGGATAAAGGTCAAAAGCGAGCAAAAAAGAGAAAAAATGAGAAATAGCGAGCAAATGTGAGATTTGCCCGCTATTCTTTTTTGACTTTGTCTGACTTTGACTTTTATTGACTTTGACTTTTACTGACTTTAGCGGTAATATAGTCGTGAAGAAAGAGGTGGAACTATGTTAATAAGTGAACAGATAGCAAATCTCATAAATGAGCTTTTGTCTGACGGAAACGGCGAAGCGGAGCTTCAGCGGAACATTCTAGCCGAGCAGATAGGCTGTGTCCCGAGCCAGATAAACTATGTAATATCCTCGCGTTTTACTCCCGCAAACGGATATATAGTCGAAAGCAGGCGCGGCGGCGGCGGATATATAAAAATAAAAAAGATAGAGCTTGACAGAATAGGCTATGTTATGCACTTTTTAAGTGCTATAAATGACAGTATAGACTATCACAGTGCAAAAGCATTTGTATCAAATCTTGCCGGATACGGAATCATCACGCAAAGAGAGGCGGAAATGCTGACACAAGCGCTTTCCGACAGAGCGCTTTACTGCGTGCCGGTAGTGCTCCGTGACGATGTAAGAGCGTCCGTACTGCGAAACGCGGTGCTCGGACTTCTTGATTTTGAGAAATGAGGTGTTTTTATAATGTTATGTCAAAAATGTAAGCAGAAAGAAGCAAATACTCATATTGTAAGAACAGTCGGAAACAATACCGTAGAGCTTTATCTTTGCTCCGAATGTGCGCAAGAGAGCGGTGTAACGGCAGATTTTGATATCTCGAATTTTCTTTTTTCGGATATGCTCTCTTCCCCGCTTTTGAGCTTCGACAAAGCCGTATGTCCCGTATGCCGCACAAGCTTTGCACAGATACAACGCTCCGGTAATGTCGGCTGCGGTGAATGCTACAAGAGCTTTGAAAAAGAGCTTCAGTCAACAATTTCGAGACTTCACAGTCTCCCGTTCCATAAAGGTAAAATCCCAAAGCTTCACAAAAAATCCGAAGAAAAAGAAAAATCCGCTGACAAAAAGCCTTCAAAGCTGACAAAAGAACAGACGATAGAAAAGCTCAAAGCCGAACAGGATGAAGCCATAAGAGCGGAAAACTTTGAAAAAGCGGCAGAACTGCGCGACAAAATAAGAAATCTTGAGAAAGGCAAGGACGAACAATGAATTGGTACGAAAAAAGCTCAAATTCAAGCGATATATGTATAAGCACGAGAGCACGCCTTGCCCGTAACATAAAAGGATATCCTTTCGGCGACAGGCTCTCGAAAAAAGGAATGGAAGAAATAATCGCCAAAGTCGATGAAGCCGTAAAAACGGCAAGATTTACCGATATGCAATCGGTAAATTTCTCCGAGCTGAGCGAAAACAAGGCATATTCTTACTTTGAAAAGCATTATATAAGCACAGATTTTCTCAAGGCTCCCCTGCCGAAGAAACTGATACTCTCCGAGGATGACGGAATCGCCATAATGATAGGCGAAGAAGACCATTTGAGAATTCAGTCGATAGTCCCGGGCTTTGACATAGAAAAAGCGTACGAGACTGCCGACAGAGTTGATGACCTTTTATCCGAAAGCATTGATTTCTGCTTTGATGAAAAGCTCGGCTACTTAACAAAATGCCCGACAAATCTCGGCACGGGATTAAGACTTTCCGTGATGATGCATCTGCCCGCGCTTTCTATGACAAAGCAGCTTTCGCCCATACTCAATGCGGCATCACAGCTCGGATTTACCGTTCGGGGATTCTACGGCGAGGGCAGCGACGCAAAAGGATATATTTATCAGATATCCAACAGAGAAACGCTCGGCTTTACCGAAAAGCAACTCTGCGACAAGCTCGGCTCGTTCGTCACAAAGCTTATTGAGCGTGAAAGACTTGCAAGAAAACAGATATATTCGACCGCGCGCGATGCCATTGACGATATGGCGTCACGGGCAGAGGGAATTCTGCGCTATGCGCATCTTATGTCCGCATCTGAATATGTCAAGCTTTACTCCGATATAAGGCTCGGAATAAGCCTCGGAGCAATAGAAAACATAGATTACGCAACTCTTGACAAACTGCTTATCGAAACCGCTCCGCATACGCTCTACGAAGAAAGCGATGCACTCCCCAAGGAAGCGGCAAGAGACAGAAAAAGAGCCGAGCTTATCAAGAAAACACTCTTGTAAAGGAGGAATAACAAATGAACAGATTTACCGAATCTGCCGAAAAAGCGCTTGAGCTTGCGATAGAATTCGCACAAAAGCTCGGTCACGAATACATCGGAAGCGAGCATATTCTGTATGGTATTCTCGACTGCGGCGAAGGAATGGCGGCAAAGATACTTTTTGACAAAGGTATAAGCAAAGAAGATGTCGAGAGCTGTGTCACCGAAAATTACGGCTCATCCGAAAAGACCATGCTTACAAAGGATGATTTTACGCCGAGGTCAAAGAAAATTCTCGCAGGCTCGCAGCTAATTGCTTCAAAGCTTAACGGAAGCTTTGTCGGTACAGAGCATATAATGCTTGCAGTTTTGGCTGAAAGTGACTGCGTAGCGGTAAAGATTCTTACGGCGTTCGGCGTATCTCCCAAAGAAATGTATATCAAGCTTATAGATTTCTTCAGAGAAAACGCGGAAGGCGGCGGAAGCGACGGATACTACGGCGAAGACGGCTCTTTGCCAAAAGAAAACGCCAAAGAGGTATCAGAATCATTAAAATCCTGCCCCACCCTCGCGCAGTTCGGGCACAGTCTTACCGATATGGCAAAGCAAGGCAAGCTCGACCCGATAATCGGACGCGAATCCGAGATGCAGAGAGTTGTGCAGATTCTTTCGAGAAGAACAAAAAACAATCCCTGCCTTATAGGTGAACCGGGCGTAGGCAAAACCGCGGTAGCGGAAGGACTTGCCGAGAGAATCGTTGACGGAAGCGTTCCCGAAACTCTCATCGGAAAATCCATAGTAACTCTCGACCTTGCGGGAATGCTTGCAGGAGCAAAATACAGAGGAGAATTCGAGGAGCGATTCAAAAAGGTAATGGAGGAAGTCGAAAAGAACGGCAATATTATTCTGTTTATCGACGAAATTCACACCTTAATCGGAGCGGGTGCCGCCGAGGGCGCGATTGATGCGGCAAATATCTTAAAGCCCGCGCTTGCAAGAGGAAAGCTCCAGCTCATCGGCGCAACAACGATATCCGAATACCGCAAATACATCGAAAAAGATGCCGCGCTCGAAAGGCGTTTTCAGTCCGTCACGGTAAGTGAGCCCACGGAAGAAGAATCGATAGCAATATTAAAGGGCTTGCGCGACAAATACGAAGCTCATCATAAGGTAAAAATTGGCGATGACGCGATAGAAGCCGCCGTAAAAATGTCGATAAGGTATATAAGCGACAGATTTCTGCCTGACAAGGCTATCGACCTTATCGATGAAACGGCATCGAGAGTACGCATAAACGCACTTTCCGCACCGCCCGAAATAAAAGAAGCCGAGCAGAAGATAGAAAAGCTTAAAGCCGAAAAAGAAAGCGCGGTAAAAGCGCAGGAATTCGAAAAAGCGGCAAAGCTTCGCGATGAGGAGAAAGCAGTTTGCGATGAGCTTGAAAAGAAAAAATCCGAGTGGAAAAACAAAAGAGACGGCACGATGCTCTCAATAAGCGAACACGATATCGCCAATGTCGTAGAGCAGTGGACGGGAATTCCCGTAAGCAAGCTTGAGCAAAGCGAAAGCGAAAAGCTCTTATCTCTCGGCAATATTCTTCACGAGAGAATAATCGGTCAGGATGCGGCGGTAGATGCCGTTGTAAAGGCGATACGCCGTTCCCGCACGGGGCTCAAAGACCCTAAACGACCGGTCGGCAGCTTTATGTTCCTTGGACCGACGGGCGTCGGCAAAACAGAACTGTGCAAAACGCTTGCCGATGTACTCTTCGGCGGTGAAGACAGTCTTATTAGAATAGATATGTCCGAATATATGGAAAAGCACAGCGTCTCAAAGCTTATCGGCTCGCCTCCCGGATATGTCGGCTACGATGAAGCCGGACAGCTCACCGAAAAGCTCCGCCGTCACCCCTATTGCGTGCTTTTATTCGACGAGATTGAAAAGGCTCATCCTGATGTCTTCAATATACTTTTGCAGATACTCGACGACGGTCAGCTCACCGACGCACACGGCAGAAAAGTGGATTTCAAAAACGCGATAATCATAATGACCTCGAATGTCGGAGCGACGGGCATTACAAGCTCCGTCAAAAAGCTCGGCTTCGGAGATGTAAGCTCCGAGGAAGCCGACAGAGAAAGAACGCGCTCCGTCGTAATGGACAGCTTGAAGTCGCAGTTCCGCCCCGAATTCATAAACAGACTTGACGAAATTACAGTCTTCGATAAGCTCACAAAAGACGATATCAAAAAAATAACGCTGTTGCTCCTTTCGACTATAAAAAAACGCGTTTCGGATATGAATATCGAGCTTGAATTCGACGACAGTATTATTGAGAAGATTTCCGACGAGGGATTTGACGAAATGTACGGAGCAAGACCGCTCAAGCGTGCCTGTGCAAAGATGATTGACGATACGCTTTCGGTTGAGATACTTGAAGGCAAGGTCAAAGCAGGCGATAAAATAATTGCAAAATATACAGGCGGCAAAACGGTTTACGAACACAGATAAAAAAATAAAGCCTCGACAGAGGCTTTCAGTCTGCTGACAAAGTCAGCAGACTGAAAGAGTGCTGAAAACGAAGGGATATTTTTCGTTCTTTTCTTCGTCGGCGTACAAATGTACGACAGAGGAAAAGAACGGAAAAAGGCAATAATGACGGGCTTATAAAGCCCGTCATTCCTCTTTTTTGAACCTGTGTTTAATTTTTACAGTTTACATAAAATCTTTTT
>JAZQOM010000010.1:0-9208 GCA_045627885.1 Eubacteriales bacterium | reverse complement strand
GCGCAGGGCGGGAGTGATGACAAAGCTATGCGGATGTTATCATGCGGCGTGCCCTCTGGTGTAATCAAAGGTAAAAAATATACGCGGAAACTGCGGTGCTCGAAAACGCCGCAGTACGCGACGCCGCAGGCGGGCAAACGATGGCTTACTTCCCCGTAAGTCCGAGCGAAGACCGTCCTGCGGGAACAAAGTAATGCGGCGTTTCTCGAGTGCCGTCATATCTGGTGTAATCAAAGGTAAAAATACAAGCAGGAGGATAAATACATAATATGTTCTTTCAGAAAAAAGATTGTATTGCCATGTTACTCGCGGGAGGTCAGGGAAGCAGACTGATGGTTCTTACCGAAAATACCGCGAAGCCGGCGGTTCCTTTCGGCGGAAAATACAGAATCATCGACTTTCCCCTCTCAAACTGCGTCAACTCGGGCATTGACACGGTCGGTATTCTTACGCAATACCAGCCCTTACAGCTCAATGAGTACATCGGCAACGGCAGCCCTTGGGGACTTTCTTCCAACAGCGGCGGAATTCATGTTCTCTCCCCTTACTCAAAGAGCAAAAATTCCGAATGGTACAAGGGTACGGCTAACGCCATATTCCAAAATATTCCGTTTATCGAGAGATATAATCCCGACAATGTTCTTATCCTCTCCGGCGACCACATCTACAAGATGGACTACGCCAAGATGATGTACTACCACAAGGAAACGGGAGCGGACTGCACAATAGCCGTTCTTGATGTTCCTCTCGATGAAGCCTCTCGCTTCGGCATTATGAACACGAATCCCGACGGCTCAATATACGAATTCGAGGAAAAGCCGAAAAAGCCGAAGAGCACAAAGGCTTCGATGGGTATTTACATCTTTAAGTTCGATATTCTCAAAAAATATCTGACCGAGGACAACGAAGACCCCGAATCCTCCAACGACTTCGGAAAGAACATCATTCCGAAGCTCCTTGCCGACGGTCACAAGCTCTACGCATACGAATTCAAGGGCTATTGGAAGGATGTCGGTACTATCGACAGTCTGTGGGAAGCAAACATGGATGTTCTCGGAGAAAGTCCGAAGCTTAATCTCAAGGACGACGAAAACGGCAGAATCTACGCAAGAAACTATGCGATGCCCTCAAGCTACATCGCAGACGGCTCGAAAATAGTAAACTCGTATATCGCAGAGGGCTCTACGGTTTACGGAAATGTATATCATTCGATAATATCCACCGGCTGCGTCATCGGCGAGGGCGCGGAGATTCGCGACAGCTTTATTATGCCGAACACTGTTATAGAGAAAAATTCCGTTGTGAAATATTCGATTATCGGTGAAGATACGGTCGTTCACGCCAACGCAAAAATCGGCGATGACCCGGAGTTCTACTCAAAATCTTCATGGGGCATAACCGTTGTAGGCAAGGACAAGGTAGTCGCGCAGAATTCGATTCTGCCGCCGAAAGAAATATATTAAGGGAGGGTGATGAGCAATATGAAAACGATGGGCGTTATTTTTTCGAACATTTACGACAGTTCTCTCGGCGCGCTTACCAATCACAGAACAGTCGCTTCTCTCCCCTTCGGAGGTCGTTACCGCCAGATTGACTTTGTACTCTCGAATATGTCCAACTCCGGTATTTACAATATCGGCATCATAACCAAGCACAACTACCGCTCTCTTATGGACCATCTCGGCACAGCAAGTGACTGGGACCTTTCCAGAAAGAACGAGGGACTTGTTATTCTGCCTCCCTTTGCAAGCGGAAATATGAACGGCGTATACAAGGGCAAGCTCGAAGCGCTTTATTCGGCGGTTTCTTTTATCGACAACGACACATACGACTATGTTGTTGTATCGGATTCGACGGTGCTTTGCAATATTGATTTGCGTCCCGCCATTGAAAAGCACATAAAATCGGGCGCAGATGTGACCATTGTCGCAAACGAAGAGCCGAAAGACAACCGTCGCCATCCGCTTGTAATAAAGACAAAGCGCGGCAAGCCCACGGAGCTTTTGATTGACGCTCCGGCGAGCAAAAACGCTCTTACCGGAATGGGATATTTCATTTTCTCGAGAAAGCTCCTTGTGGATTCGATTAACGAATCGTATCAAAAGGGTTATGTTCACCTCGAAAGAGACTTCCTGCAAAAGAAGTTCAACGAGGGCAACATAAACATCGAAGTATATCAATTTGACGATATTGTATTGAGAAATGAGAATATTCGCTCATATTATGCAAATAATATGAATCTTTTTGACAAAAATGTCCGAAAAGGTCTTTTCAAAACCGAAAGACCGGTGTATACTAAAGTGCGTGACGAGCCTCCTACATATTACGGAGAAGGCTCGGAGGTATCAAACTGCATCGTGGCGGACGGATGTATGCTGCACGGCAAAGTCGAAAACAGCATTCTGTTCCGAAGCGTCAGCGTCGGAAAGGACGCCGAGGTTAAGGGTTGTATCGTGATGCAGGGCACAAAAATCGGCAAGGGCGCAAAGCTTGAATGCGTTATACTTGATAAAAATGTAACCATAAGCGACGGCGCTGTATTGCGCGGCACTCCGGAGCACTGTGTCATCGTCGGAAAAGGAGAAACTGTATGAGAATTGTCTTCACTGCAAGTGAAGCCGCACCTTTTATAAAAACAGGAGGCCTGGGTGATGTCGCCCAGGCTCTCCCTGCTTCTCTTGCAAAATACACGGGAAACGAAGTATGCGTTTTTATCCCCTACTACAACAAAATTAAGCAAAATGAAAGCATCAAAACCGAATTTGTATCGAGCTTTTACACAAATCTTTCGTGGAGAAGCCAATATGTCGGCGTCTTCAAATACAAAAGCCGCTCGAGAAAGTTGAAGATATTTTTTATCGACAACGAATACTACTTCGCAAGAGAAAACTGCTACGGCTATTTTGATGACGGAGAGCGCTTTGCTTATTTTTCAAAGGCAGTGCTCGAAGCCATGGTACAGCTCGGAATAAAGCCCGACATAATCCACTGCAACGACTGGCAGACGGCTCTTGTGCCGATTTTCTTGAGGGCATTCTATCAGGAAGTTCTCGGTGATGCGAAAACAGTATTTACCATTCACAACATAGAATATCAGGGAAAAGCCGAGCCGTACTTCCTCTGCGATACTCTCGGTCTTCCGGAAAGATATACAAGCACTC
The DNA here is from genome assembly GCA_045627885.1 of Eubacteriales bacterium. Classification (GTDB taxonomy): domain Bacteria; phylum Bacillota; class Clostridia; order Oscillospirales; family CAG-272; genus CALCTE01. The sequence goes on along the minus strand of JAZQOM010000010.1, from coordinate 6,047 downwards.
TTACATACGACGGATGCGTAAACTTTATGAAGGGTGCAATACTCACAACGGACGCTCTTACGACGGTGTCACGCACATACGCCGAAGAGATTAAATATCCGTACTACGCACACGGACTCGCTCCGGTTATCTGCGAACACGGCTTTAAGCTCTCGGGAATAGTGAACGGTATAGATACCGAACAGTTTAATCCCGAATTCGACAAGGCTCTTGCCGCAAATTACGGCATCGCGGATTACGCAAAAAAGAAAGCGGAAAACAAAGCAGTTCTGCAAAAGGAGCTTGGGCTTGATGTTCGCCCCGATGTTCCGCTTATCGCTATGGTATCAAGGCTTGTGGCGCACAAGGGCGCCGACCTGTTATGCTCTGCGATATATGAGCTTATGGGTTGGGATGTGCAGATAGTCATTATCGGCACGGGCGACAGAAATTACGAATACACACTCAAAAACTGCGCCGACGCAAACAGAAGCAAGCTCTCGGTAAATCTCTGCTTCAACGGAGCTCTCGCATCGCAGATATACGCGGCAAGCGATATTTACCTTATGCCCTCAAAGAGTGAGCCCTGCGGTCTTTCACAGCTTATCGCGATGAAATACGGCAGCATTCCCGTTGTCAACGCGACGGGCGGACTTAAGGACACCGTGGAGCCCTTTGACATATCAAACAAAACGGGCGTCGGCTTTACTTTCCAGAGCTTTAACAAGGACGATATGCTCGGCGCGTTGCGCCGTGCTCTCGAAATATACGGCGGCGACAAACAGACTTGGGCGAAAATCGTACAAAACGCCATGGAGCGCGATTCGTCGTGGGAAAAGCAGACTGCCGAATATATGAATCTGTATAACAATATAACGGGAAAAAACATAAACTGATTACAGCATAACACGGAAGGACTATTACAAAATGCAGATGAAAAACACAGAAATTCTCGAAAGACTCGACAGAGCGTCAGTCAGAATGTTCGGTTGCAACATATCCGACGCTACGGAAAAGCAGGCGTACAAAGCTGTATGCACCGTACTTCGCGATATTCTCGCAATAAAGCGCAAAGCGTTTAAGGACGACTATTCCGCAAAAGAACAAAAACAGGTCTACTATATGTCAATGGAGTTCTTGGTCGGAACATCGCTTCGCAATAATCTTTATAATCTCGGACTTGAAAAGAAGTTCCGCAGTGTGCTTTCCGACCAGGGCTTTGATATAGAAAAGCTCTACGACCTTGACCCCGACGCAGGTCTCGGAAACGGCGGCTTGGGGCGTCTTGCATCTTGCTATATGGACTCTCTTACGGGAAATGAGCTCCCCGCAACGGGATTTTCGATAAGATACGAATTCGGCATTTTCAGGCAGAAGATAGTTGACGGCTGGCAGATGGAATTCCCCGACAACTGGCTTGAAATGGGCGAAGTATGGCTCCGTCAAAGACAGGACGAAAGCTACGAGGTAAGATTCGGCGGAACAGTCAGCGAATGGTACGACAACGGAAAGTTCAGAGTATCGCAGAGCGGTTACCAGAGCGTTATGGCAGTTCCGTACGATATGTATATCTCGGGATATAACTGCAAAGCGGTCAACAAGCTTATCCTTTGGAGCGCACAGCTCCCCGGCTTTGATATGAGAGCCTTCTCGAGAGGCGACTATGTGCGCTCACTCGAGCAGAACACGATGGCGGAAGTAATTTCTAAAGTCCTCTACCCCGCCGACAATCACATCGAGGGCAAAAGGCTCAGACTCAAGCAGCAATATCTTCTCGTTTCGGCATCGCTTCAAAGCATTCTCGCAAAGCACATCAAAAAGTACGGCACGCTCGACAATCTTGCAGACAAGGTTGCAATTCACATAAACGACACGCATCCCTCTCTCTGCGTTCCAGAGCTTATGCGCCTTTTGATGGATGAGCACGGCTACGGCTGGGACGACGCGTGGGAAATCACGCAGAACACGCTTTCTTACACAAACCATACGGTTATGAGCGAAGCTCTCGAGCGCTGGAGCGAATGGCTGTTCTCCGAGCAGCTCCCGAGAATATATGCGATTGTTCTCGAAATTAACCGCAGGCTTATAGACAGGCTCAACAAGGCATATCCGAACGACTATGCAAAAATCAACTATATGGCGGTAGTCGCAAACGGCGAAGTCAGAATGGCAAATCTCTGCCTTGCCTGCTGCCACACGATAAACGGCGTTTCAAAGCTGCACACGGATATTCTCAAGAGCAGCATATTCAACGACTACTACAATCTCGGCAACGACAAATTTACCAATGTCACAAACGGCATCGCGTACAGGCGTTGGCTCTGCCAGTCAAATCCCCTGCTTTCGGACTATCTTTCCGAGGTGATAGGCGACGGCTTTAAGAAAAACGCGCTCGAGCTTGAAAAGCTCTTGAAGTATTCGGACGACGCCGAGGTTCTTGAGAATCTCCGCAAGATAAAGCATCAGAACAAAGTTGCTCTTGCAAACTACATCGCAAGAAAGAACGGTATAAATGTAAATCCCGATTCGCTCTTCGATATTCAGATTAAGCGTCTGCATGAGTATAAGCGTCAGCTCCTCAATGTATTGCAGATTCTCTATATGTATAACGAGATAAAAGCACATCCGAACGACGATTTTATGCCGAGAACATTTATATTTGGCGCAAAGGCTTCGGCGGGATACGACCTTGCAAAGCAGATAATAAGCCTTATTGTCGCCGTTTCGGAGCTTATCAACTCAGACCCCGTTGCAAGAGAAAAGATAAAAGTCGTCTTCATAGAGGACTATAAGGTTTCGGTTGCGGAGAAGATTATTCCCGCCGCAGATATATCGGAGCAGATTTCCATAGCCGGCAAAGAGGCTTCCGGTACGGGAAATATGAAGCTTATGATAAACGGCGCGGTTACTCTCGGAACGCTTGACGGCGCAAATGTTGAAATTTTCGAGCAGGTCGGTCGCGACAATATGTTCTTGTTCGGTATGACCGCCGATGAGGTTCAGGCTCTGTGGAACAGAGGCTACAATCCAAATGAATTTTTGGATACCATGCCCGAGCTCAAAGCGGTAATTTCGATGCTTACATCGGGTATTTTGGGAAGAAAGTTCGACGATATCGCCGCATCTTTGCTTTCGAGCAGATTCGGCACGGCGGACCAGTATATGATAATCGCTGACTTTGCCGACTATGTCCGTGCACAGAAAGCGGTTTCTGCCGCATACTGCGACAGAAACAAGTTTACAAAGATGTCACTTGTCAACATCGCAAAAGCGGGCATCTTCTCTGCCGACAGAGCAGTGCTTGAATACGCGGACAGAATCTGGCACTTAAAATAATGCGTATACATTACGACAGTAAAAGCGCGGCATTCAAAAAGCCGTTCGGCGCTCTTGCGGAAGACGAAATATGCGAAATAAGCATACATATTCCGGAAAGCTGCGGAGTGACCGCGTGCAATCTTGTAATCGAGGCTGACGGCGGCGACGAATATTTGCGCGTAAATATGGAAAAAAGCGGCGGGTACGACGGCTACGGCGTATATTCCTGCCGCTTCGGCATTGATAAAGCCGGAATATATTTCTACTACTTCCGCATAAACACGCAAAGCGGCGCGTTCTCGCTGTATAAGTACGGCTATGACCTTACAAACATCGAGGACGGAGAAAAGTGGCAGCTTACCTGCTATAATAAAGCCTACGGCGTTCCAGAATGGTATTCGGGCAGGGTGATGTACCAGATATTCCCCGACCGCTTTGCAAAATGCGGCAATCCCGAGCTTGCGGGAAAGCTTGAGCCGTACAGAATTCACGAAAGCACAAGCGATATACCCGATTACCTGCCCGACGAAAACGGCGAAGTAAAAAACTGCGATTTCTTCGGCGGCAATCTTGCGGGAATATGCGAAAAGCTCCCCTATCTTGCGTCGCTCGGAGTTTCGGTTATATATCTTAATCCGATATTCAAGGCATATTCAAATCACAGATACGACACGGCGGACTACAAAGCAATAGACGAAATGCTCGGCACGGAAAGCGATTTTACGGCGCTCTGCGACAGAGCGCACTCGCTCGGAATGAGAATTATTCTCGACGGAGTGTTCTCGCACACGGGCTCGGACAGCATTTACTTTGACAAAAAACATCGCTTTGAGCACGGCGCGTATTATGACGAATGCTCGCCTTACCGCTCTTGGTATGATTTTAAGCGCTATCCCGACGAATATACCTCGTGGTGGGGCATAGATACTCTGCCCTGTGTAAACGAGCTTGACGGAAGCTATCTTGACTATATTATCGACGGAGAAGACAGCGTTGTCGCGCATTGGTTAAGGCTCGGCGCGGACGGCTTCCGCCTCGATGTGGCGGATGAGCTGCCCGATGAGTTTATAGCAAGATTAAGAGCAAGGCTCAAGGCGCTGAAGCCCGACTCTCTGCTGATTGGAGAAGTCTGGGAGGACGCCTCAAACAAGATAAGCTACGGCGTAAGGCGAAAATATTTCACGGACGGTGAGCTTGATTCCGTGATGAACTATCCGTACAAGAATGCGATAATCGGACTCATCACGAAAAAGCAAAGCGCAGAGGATTTCAGGCAATCCGTAATGAGCATCGCGGAAAACTATCCCAAAGCGGCGCTCCTTTCGCTTATGAATATGCTCTCGACTCACGATACGCCGAGAATTCTGACACTTCTCGGAGCGAAAAGCGTTCCCGAGGATAAGAGCGCAAGAGCGTCATACAGAATGAGTGCGGACGCCTATGCGGAAGCGGAAATACGACTCAAAGCCGCCGCCGCGATTCAGTTTGCCCTGCCGGGTATGCCGTGCATATACTACGGCGACGAGATTGGCACGGAGGGCTTTGAAGACCCGTTCTGCCGCACATTCTTTGATTGGGAGAAAGCCGATAATTCGTCACTTGCTCGGTATTTTGCATCGCTTGCAAAACTGCGGCTTTCAAGTGACGCGCTAATGCGCGGCAATCTGAATGTCACTATGCCGTGCATAAGCGCGATAAAGCTCACGCGCACGCTCGGAGACGAATCGGTAAGCCTTTATCTGTGCGCGGACGGCAATCTGTCTTTGAAAATAAGCGGCAATATTTTGTTCTCGCTCAATGCGGATATAAACGACGGCACGGCAAATCTCAGCGAATGCGGATTTGTATTTGTGCGGGAATGATTTTATTAAAAGCAAAACATTTGAAAAACGGCTCCCATTAAAAATGGGAGCCGTTTTATTCGGGATTTTTCCGCCTTTAATTCTTGTACTTTGCCTGAAGCATCATATCCTTGACCTTCATAAGTCGTGTTATGGTGCCGCGCTCGTTTTCTTCAAGCTTCATCGAAATTCGCTTAATATTCGCTTCCGTCTCCGGTATCATTACATACTCGAGCGCATTGACGCGGCGGCGCGTCTTTTCTATCTCGTCCGCAAGTAGCTGTGCCGCTTTCTCCTTTTCCGCAAGCTCCATAAGCTTCGGTAGCAGTGCCGAAAGTCCCGCTATTGCGGAGTCAAGCTCTCCCGATGTAAACGCAAGTCCGTAATTGCATTTGTCCTCGTCCGAGCCGTCTATCTTTACGGAAAATTTGGGAACATTTACGCTCATTACATTCTCGTAGCCGACTTCGAGGCTTGCCTTTATCTTCGGAAGCATCAGAGCTTCGGTAAGCATCTCGGGCGTCATGGTCGCGGCGGCGACGGAAAAGCCGGAATACACTTTTTCAAGCTCTTGCTCCGTCTCGGTGCGCAGTATTTTATTTTCTCTCACAATCTCGAGAAAACGCTTTACAAGCTCGTCGCACTTATCCTTAAGCAGCTTGTGGCCGCGCCTCGCCGTAAGGAGCTTCGCCTTTTGCTTTTTGAGCTCCATTCGGGTAGGATTTATCGTTGTTCCTGCCAATTCGTGTCACCCGTTCCTTTTAGTCTTTTTTGTCGGGATAGTATTTGTCCAAAAATTCGGGCTTGATTCTCTTGAGCTCCGACTTGGGCAGAATGGACAGAAGCTTCCAGCCCAGATCCAGAGTTTCCTGAATGGAGCGGTTCTCATCGTAACCCTGATTGACGTAC
>JAZQOM010000009.1:0-25568 GCA_045627885.1 Eubacteriales bacterium | reverse complement strand
CCCATCGCCGATACTTGTTACGCCCTCTTGAATTGTTACCGATGTAAGTCCGCTGCAACCGGAAAATGCTTCGTCGCCAATGCTTGTTACGCTCGACGGGATTTCTATTGATGTAAGTCCGCTGCAACCGCGGAATGCACTGCTTCCGATGCTTGTTATTCCATTTGACAATGTGACGGTTTTGATATAAGACAAATAGTCGCACCACGGCACAGTATAATCAATAATATTATAATCCCACATATCGCCAGTGCCGCTTATTATAAGCTCACCCGTTGCGGTATCTAATGACCATGTAATATTATCGCCGCACTCTCCGCTGTATGTTGTCGCCGCGGAAACATTTACCGAAAACGACGGCACCATAGATACGAGCATTAACATTGCAAGTATAATCGCCGCAAATCTGTTTGTTCTTCCTTTTTTCATTTTTTCTCTCCTATTAATTTGATTTTGTTGTTCCTATTGTGATTCCGTATTCATTATAAGTTGTCATTTTCCGTAATCATCAATAATTGAATATCATTCGCTGAATATTGCAAATTTTCAATAAAAAGTTGTATCATTCTTCCTGTTGTGTAAATAATTGAAATAGACATCCTTATTTCAGTAAATTGGTTATAATCACGCTTGTTATATTATTTCAAGCTATATATACCTCCGTATAATAAAATAGCACATTTGTATTCATTTGTCAACAAATGTATTCATCATATATCTTGCCAAGACTTAAAATTAACAAAATGAGAGGTGAGTTGTATGATTGATTCGATTTTACTCGGAAAAGAACTGCAAAACATTCGCGAAAGCAAGAATTTGTCTCAAGAGGTTATAAGCGGGCTTGCCGGCATTGGACGCACACATCTGAGCGCCATAGAAAGAGGATTGAGAAAGCCGACGCTTGAAACTTTTTTCAGGCTTGCATACGCTTTGAATCTTAAGCCGTCAAAGCTATTGGAGCAAATTGAAAATAATTTGGAAGAGAAAACTTAATCTTCATACAAACAAGTGATTTCTTCTCCCGTAACACACTGAACAAATCTTTAAGCCGCTTGAAAAAATCAAGCGGCTTTTGAATTTTTTTCGCATTATATCTTGACAAGCATATAAAAATCTGTTATACTTGAAAAGCTGAAAAACGGGCCTTTAGCTCAGTTGGTTAGAGCTCCCGGCTCATAACCGGTCGGTCCTGGGTTCGAGTCCCCGAAGGCCCACCAGCAAAAAACCTCTTTTGTCTGTAAAGACAAAAGAGGTTTTTTTAATGAGGTCGCCCTTTGCAGGGCTAACGAAGAATAATGACGCTTTGCGAGTGGAGAAATATAATGAAAAAATGTGAAAAATGGGCGGCTTTACTTTATCAGGCGAAGCCGCCTTCATTTGCGTATAAACGGTATTATGATATACCCGTTGTAAAAACGGGGTGTTTCTGCGCGACAATCAGTTGTTTGTTTTGATGAAAAAAGCCGCTTGTTTGCACAAGCGGCTTTATTGCTTTTAATTATTCCTGTTCTGCTTTTGAGTTTTTAGTGGTTTTATCAAGCTCTGCTTCCATCTTGGCTTCCTCTGCCTTGATGTACTTCTGATAATTCTTTACCTTAACTTTATTGAAGTTCTTGAAGCCATACCAGCAGGTCTTAAGTCCGGAGATTTCCGTTGTTGTGTAACTGTCTGCATTGAAGTAGAGCGGTATGCACACCATAGAGTCAACAAGCATTTCTTCGGCGTCATGGAGAAGTGCCGCTCTCTTCTTGAGGTTATTCTGCTTGAATGCCTTTTCGATAAGTGCGTCGTAATCCTTGTATGTATAGCCGGTAGAATGCGATATAAAACCGTATTCGTAGTTTTCGTTCTGTGTAAGTGCTCTGCCGCTGAATTTCGTCGAGAACTGTGCAAGCACGGAGAACGCATCCGGTGAGTATGCCTCAATGTCAAGCAAAAGCGCTTCGTATGAGCCGTTTGATGCAACCATGCAGTACTTGTCGTAATCAAGCTCTCTTATGTTGACCGTTACGCCCTCGCCTTTCCACATTTCCTGTACCATCTCGGCAACAGTCTTGTGTGTTTCGTTGTTCTTCATTATGGTAAGCGTAACCGAGCCCTTTGAGATACCCGACGGCTCATCATAATACTTCATTAAGTCACCGCCGACCTTGCGGAACTGCTTTGATGCCTTTTTAGTTTCAAATACTCCGTAAGGAACTATGCCCGTGGCTTTCTTTCCGCCTGCCGCTTTTGCGATTGCGCCTCTGTCGAGAGCACCCGCAAGTCCCTGACGGGCTTCTGTCTTTTTGAATATGCTCTCCGATGTGTTGAGGAATATTGCGGTGGTGGCAAGCATATCTTTTGTTTTCTTTTTGTACTTTGTATCTCCGGAGAATTCACCGAGATAGAAGAGGAACTCATTTTCCGCTTTATTCTTCTTTGTGGCGTTAAATGTCTTTTCTGCGCTTTCGGCGTCGGTGAATGTAATGAAAATCTTTTCGGGATTGACATATTTCTGCTTGTTTTCGTTTGCGATGCCCTTGAGATAGTAGTAGTTGTTTCTCTTTAAGGTCATGCCCTTTGAATTCCAAGCGCCGATGCAATACGGGCCGTTTGTTGCAATCGTTGTGGGGTCTTCGATGTTCATCGTAGCCCAGCCTGTCGGATTTGCCGTTACAAGCTCTTCTCTCACGGGAGCAAGATAGGGGCTTGCAAGGCTCATAAGAAAGAGGTCGATATTATAGTCGGGGTCTTCAAAGGTTATCTCAAGAAGCTTTTCGTTGAGCTCGACAAGACCGATATCGTCAATCGTCATCATCTTCTGAACGCCTTCCTTAACGGCAACGGCGTTCTTCAGGCAGAACAAGCCGGATGCACCGGGAGCTTCATAACCGGGCTCGAGAAGACGCTTCCAGGAATATACGAAGTTTGACGCCGTAACCGATACGCCGTCGCTCCAGGATGTGTCCTTAAGCTCTATGTAGAGCTTTGTTTCTCCGTCAACTTCCTTGGTATAGTAATCCTTGCAGAGAGCTTTTTTAAGCTTTCCGTTTCCGTCTAATGTAAACAGACCTTCATAAAGAAGACCTAAATACTTAACCGCATTACTGTCATATTGCGGTACACCCGGATCGAGCGTTGCGGGAGAAGATGCCGTGATATACGCATAAGCGTAAGGGCCGTTGTCATCCTTCGCACCGCATCCGGCGAATGTGCCGACAAGCATTACGGCAGAGAGCAAAAGCGCTGCAAGTCTTGTGAGTTTCTGCATGATGTGTATTATCCTCCTTGGCTACAAAACGGTATAAATTAGGACAGTATTATCCCCTTTTATAACATACCTATAATATTATAGCATCAAACTGCCGAAATTTCAATATACTTTTCGATTTTTTACATATTTTTATGTGTCTTTTTTGAGAATAATCGCAGGTTTACCGTCAAAAACTAAACAAACCCGAAAACAATGCAGAAAGGAAGCTCCGATATGAAAGCAAAATTTATCGCTGTTTTATTTTTAATCCTTATGGTATGTTCCTTCCCCGTAAACGCCCACGGCAAAGAATTGTCTTACGGAATAGGCGTAATCCGCAAAGAAGTCAGCCTGCGAAAATGCTGTGCCTCCGGAGAGGCGGCGGAATTCAGTCCCGACGAATTCGAGGATGCGCTCGGAATCCGACGCATATCCGCGATATCGGTATCGTCTTTGCCGGATAAAGCGCTCGGCAAGCTGAAGCTCGGAGAAAAAGAAGTGTACGCAGGTCAGATTATACCGAGAGCGGAAATAGAATCGCTCGCTTTTGTTCCGAGCGGCAACGGTGAATACAGTGTAAGCTTCGGCTTCTGCGACGCAAAGGATACATCGTGCGAATATGTCTGCACGGTATGTCTCATCGCAGACGGAAATAAGGCTCCCGTCGCAAAAGAAGAAGCGTTTTCCACGCAAAAAAACATCGAGCTCATCAAAACACTTAAAGCCGAAGACCCCGAGGGCGACTTGCTCGTATACGGAATAAGTGCCGGCACAAAGAAAGGCAGAGTGCGGCTTCTTGACAAGAAGGCGGGCGTATTTTCGTATATTCCGGACGGCGGCTATACGGGAAAAGACAGCTTTACCTACACCGTATGCGACAGCCACGGTAACCTTGCCGAAGCCGAGGTCACACTTAATGTCGAAAAGCCCGCCTGTGATGTATTTTATTCCGATATGGATGGCTCTGCCGCTCACAATTCTGCAATAAAGCTTGCCGCCGCCGGAATAATGACGGGCGAAAAGATTGGCGGAGTCAGCTATTTTTATCCGACGGAAACCGTAAAGAGAGCCGATTTTCTCAGGCTTTGTATGCAGGCTGCGGGAACGCCGATAAATGTTACCGAGGTATATGCGGTAAGTTTTGCGGATGCCGATTTGATAAAAAGCTATGATAAGCCGTATATAGATGCCGCGGTGAGTGCCGGAATTGTAAACACAAGGCATACCGCCGCGGGAACGGTGTTTGCTCCCGATGAGCCGATAAGCTTTGCCGAAGCCGGTGCGATAGTCAAAAAGCTCACGGGAAAAGATGCGGATATTCTTTGCGGCGACACTCCGATAACAAGAGCGGATGCCGCGGAAATGCTCTGTATGATACTCGAATCCTGATTTCTCTTTCGGGGCGGCAAATTGCCGCCCCATTGACTTTTTACGCGATATAAAATATAATGTTTTGTAAAGGAGGCGACCGTATGGATATGACTGCAAGCGTAAAATACATAAAAGGCGTCGGCGAAAAGCGTGCCGAACTTCTGTCGAAGCTCGGAATCTATACAGTTGCCGACTTAATAAACTACTATCCCCGTGACTACGAGCAGAGAGGAAATGTCGTAAAGCTTTCCGATACTACGCTCGGGCAGACGGCATCGCTTGTGCTCACGGTCGGAACGGCTCCCGTATATAAGCTTGTGCGGAAGGGCTTTTCCGTAACAAAATTCAGCGCATTCGATGAAACCGGCACCTGCCTTATCACATTTTTCAATCAACCGTACGCCAAGGATTTATACAAGCTCGGCGAAGAATACCGCTTTTACGGTAAGATTGACGGCAATTTTGTTCGCCGTGAGATGTCAAATCCCGCCGCCGAGCAGATAAAAGACGGAGTAAAGCTTATGGATATTCTTCCGATATATCCGCTGACCTCCGGCGTCTCGCAGAATTTTCTGCGAAAGACAATAAAAATGTGCCTCGACGCATTCAGGGTGGAAGAAACTCTGCCCGAGAGCATTCTCAAAAAATATGCTCTTATTTCAAAGGACGATGCGGTGAGAAAGGTTCATTTTCCCGAAAGCTCCGACGAGCTCAAAAATGCAAAGGCTCGCCTTGCCTTTGATGAGCTTTTGATATTCCGCCTCGGAATGCAGAAACTGAAAAGTCGCAGTATAAAGAAAACCGGCGTGCTCATAGACGGCACGGGACTTGATAAAGAATTCTGCTCGCTTCTCGGATTTACCCCGACAAATGCGCAAAAGCGCGTTGTTTCCGAGATAATAAGCGATATGAAAAAAGGCGTTCCGATGACAAGACTTGTGCAGGGAGATGTCGGAAGCGGTAAAACCGCAGTCGCCGCCGCGGCGATATATATGTGCGTAAAAGCAGGATATCAGGCAGTTATGATGGCGCCGACGGAGATTCTCGCACGGCAGCATTACGCATCGCTTTCCGCTCTCTTTGAAAAAGCGGGAATGAAGGTCGGACTTCTCGTGTCGGGTATGAAAGCCGCCGAGAAAAAAGCCGTTCTCGCATCCTGCGAAAGCGGCGATATAAATATAATTGTCGGCACTCACGCGGTAATAGAAGAAAAAGTAAAATATAAGAATGTCGGACTCGTTATTGCCGACGAACAACACCGCTTCGGCGTTATGCAGAGAGCGGCTCTCTCCGATAAGGGAGCAGGCGTCCACACACTCATTATGTCGGCAACGCCTATCCCGAGAACGCTTGCACTCATCGTCTACGGCGACCTCGATGTCAGCGTTCTCGATGAAATGCCGCCGGGCAGACAAAAAATAGATACCTTCGTCGTCGACGAAAGCTACCGCAAGCGAATTTACGCATTTATCGAGAAGCTCGTCGGAGAGGGCGGTCAGGTGTATATTGTATGCCCGCTTGTCGAGGACGAGGACGGAGAAACCAATCTGAAGGATGTCGTCACATACGCAAAAGAGCTTGACGAAAAGGTATTTCCCGATATTAAGACGGCATTCGTTCACGGCAGAATGAAGACGAGTGAAAAAGATGCCGTCATGAGCGCATTTGCTTCGGGAGATGTAAAAATTCTCATTTCCACTACGGTAATAGAGGTCGGCGTCAATGTTCCGAACGCGGTACTTATGGTGGTAGAGAACGCCGAAAGATTCGGACTTTCTCAGCTTCATCAGCTTCGCGGACGAGTCGGACGCGGCGAAAAAAAGTCGTATTGCGTTCTGTTTTCCGACAGTAAAGGCGACAAAACGGAAGCAAGGCTTTCGGTTATGGCAAGAACGAACGACGGCTTTGAAATTGCAAAGGCAGACCTCGACCAAAGAGGCCCGGGCGACTTCTTCGGAGAACGACAGCACGGACTTTCCGCATTCAAGCTTGCGAATGTATTTGAAGACCCGGCGCTCATTATGTCGACGGGCGAGGTATTAGAGCTTATAAACGCACGCGACGCGGAGCTTTCGGGCGAATACTCGGCTCTGCTTCCCGAGGTAAGGCGTCTTTTCACGATAGGCGGAAGCGAAAATATATTCAACTGACGGAAGAAATTATGGATATAAAAGAAAAAACGGTTGCACTTGCGCCTCTTGCGGGAGTATCAGACAAGACGATGCGCACGCTTTGCATCGAATACGGCGCACAGCTCTGCGTTACCGAGATGATAAGCGCAAAAGCCGTCTGCTACGGCGACAAAAAAACTCTGGAGCTTGCCGATATCGGCGATGCGGAACGCCCGTGTTCTCTGCAGCTTTTCGGCTCGGAGCCCGATATTATGGCAAAAGCCGCGGAGAAGATGCTTGTATTCTCCCCTGCGGCAATAGATATAAATATGGGTTGCCCCGTCGGAAAGATAGTAAAGAACGGAGAGGGCAGTGCTCTGATGAAGAATCCCGCGCTTGCCGCAGAAATAGTAAAAGCGGTAAAGCGCGCCGTCGATATTCCCGTAACGGTCAAGTTCCGAAGCGGATTTGACAAAGAGCACATAAACGCCGTGGATTTTGCAAAAGTGCTTTGCGAAGCCGGAGCGGATATGCTCTGCATTCACGGCAGGACGAGAGAGCAAATGTACTCGGGAAAAGCCGACAGAAGCATTATGGCGGCGGTTAAGGCGGCATCGAGCGTTCCGGTTTTGGCAAACGGAGATGTGTTCTCCCCCGAGGATGCGAAAAGCATTCTTGAAGAAACGGGTTGCGACGGCGTTATGGTTGCAAGAGGAGCTCTCGGCGCGCCGTATATATTCTCGCAGATAAAAGAATATCTTGCGACGGGAGAATATAAAATTCCGAGTGAGCAAGAAAAGCTCATGCTTGCCATGCGGCATATAAGAATGCTTGTGGCGCACAAGGGCAAGCATATCGGAATAATGGAGGCCCGCAAGCATCTTGCGTGGTACATAAAGGGAATGAACGGCTGTGCAAAAGCACGCGACGAGATAAACAGAGCGACAAGCATCGCGCAGTTTGAACAAATACTCAATAATATATAGTGAGGTGATTACTATATGGAAAAAGAAGACTTTATACAAAGATTGGTCAATTTGCGTATGAACAAAGGCGTATCGGCGCGCGAAATGAGTCTTTCAATAGGGCAAAGTGCCGGATATATTAACAATATGGAAAACGGAATCAATCTGCCGTGAAGTGTCGGTATTCTTTTATATTTGCGATTATCTCGGTATAACACCGAAAGAATTTTTTGACACCGAAACCGTCAATCCCCCAAAGTCGGCAGAGCTTTTGGAGATATCCAAAAAGCTCACCGCAGAAAAGCTTGACAATCTTATTGCACTCGCAAAAAATCTCAAATAAAACAAAGCCCCGACAGAGCGAATCTGTCGGGGTTATTCTTTACACTTACGCTTCTATATTGTTTATGAGTTCGTCATTGAAGGTCACGGGGTAAAGCGCTTTCAATTTTTCGTATTCTTCGCTGTATTTCTGCTGCTTTATTCCGGAATCCGCCGCTGTGCGGAAATACGAATCGCCGAAGCTTGAGAGGTACATTACATGGTAGCCGTATTCTGTCTTGACAACGCCCGTGTCACCGACCTTTCTGCCGTCGGCAAAGCACCAATTCTCGAACTCTGCGACCATCTGTCCCTTTTTGACATCCTCATAGAGTCCGCCCTTGCCCTTGGAGCCCGGGTCTGTCGTGTTCTCGTCCGCAAGCTTTGAAAATTCGGCTTCTACATCGTCTGCCGCAAGAGCTTTTTTGAGAAGCTCATTTGCAAGCTTCTCATCATCGACGAGAATGTGCCTTACATTGACAAACTTGTAGTCCTTTTCGTCCTTGAAATTCTCTTCGCAGTATTTTTGAAAATCATCTTCCGTGTATGTAATCGAAGCGTTGAGCATATCGTAATACTTAAGCGAAAGAGCAACCGTTGTCATTAAAGATAAGATATCCGCCTCGGTCACATCGTTTTTGTATTTCTCACTTAAAAGCTCATTTATTGTCATTTCATTCTGCTCTGCGTATGAGCGAAGCTGCGAAACATTCTTCTTCGCATCTTCTTTTTCTTCATCGGTAAGGGTTACGCCGTTTGCGTCCGCCGCCTCGCAGAGAACGAGATACTGCTCCGCGTAAAGCTTTGTACCTTCCGCAAAATACTCAAACCATGTCTGCGGCGTGTCGGAAGAAGAAATGGTGCACTGCTGTTCTTTGAGCGACTTTGATGTATCGAGCCCGATATAGCTCATATAACTGCTGTAATTTGTGCAAAAATCTCCGTATGTGCCGTAAAACAGATACGCCATCTCCGCGGTATTAAATTTGTGATTTGCGGAAAATGCCGCTGTTTCCTTCGGCTCACCCGAAGGTGCATCCTTCTCGCCCGACGGTTTTTTATCCGCTTTTCCGCAAGAGCAAAGAACGAAGCAAAGTGCAAGAAGCATAGCGATTATGCGTGAAAGTGTTTTGATTTTCATGATATATCTCCGAATTTTATTTGTTCTATTTTATCACAACACAAATGTATTTACAAGCATATTTTGAAAGCCGCCGCAGTTTTTTGCGGCGGCTTTCTTCATTTTTTACCGTTTACCATGCTTTTTCTTAATAATTTTTACAACAATTATCACAACTACTGCAACAATCGCAAGAACGAGCAGTGTGACAAGTAAATACGGAATATCGCTTACCGTTCCGATAAAGAAGCGTCTGAAGCCCTCTCCGACATCGGAGAAGTTTTCGGAAAGGTTGGAGCCTATCTCCTCCCATGTTCCCTGCTTTTCGACTATTTCTTCCCTCTCGACCTCGCATATCGTGATTTTTACGGTGCTGTACGAAATAAGCTCCGAAAGCGTGCGAATCTTTGATTCATAGCTTTCTATTTGGTATGTCAGATACTCAATCTTATCCTGAAGCAGTATCACCTGGTCAAGATTGTCCGCGGAAATGAGAAGCTCGTTGAGCTTGTCGCGTTCCGCGCGGAGTGAGCTGATTCTGCTCTCAATGTCAACATACTGTATAGTCACATCCTCGAGCTTTTCGTTGTAGTGGGTGACGGTGGCTTCTCCCTTTACTCCGTCGACAAACATATCGAGCTTTTCGGCGGGAATACGCACCTCAAAGTCCGCCCTGCGCGACGAATACCTGTTGCCGTCATCGTACATTTCGGAGCTTTGAACATAGCCGCCGCTTTCGGTAATCATCGCCTTGAGCGAAGAAACGAAATCATCGTATTTCTTCGTCTGTATGCTCATATAAACATTTTTAATGAGTTTTCGGCTTCCGAGGTCACTTGTTGCGCCGTCGCTCTGCTTTGAACCGTCATCGGGAGAAGGCATTTCTTCTGGCACTTCGGCTTCGCTGTCGGCATAGCCCCAATCTTCGCTCTCAAACGCAACATCGCGCATTTTGTCGCTTTTATTGTAAAGATTTGCGTCCGCGTCCTCCGCATATTTTGCGCCGCACGAGCAGAAAAGCATAATAAGGCAAAGTGAAAGTGAAAGAGCAATAAGCTTTAAGGTAATTTTTTTCATTTTTGTTCCCCTTTGTTGTGTTCTTCACTTATTATACAATTCAGACAAACAATTTTCTCACATAAACTCAAATCAAATCAAAAAATGAGAGCTGATTTGTTTCGGGAAGTCCCTCAAGCGCTCCGTTTGCACGCAAAAGCTCAACAAGAGAGCCGGAAACCTTTGCCTTTATCTTTAAGTCTTCGACGGAGAGAATCTCGCTCTCGTTTCTTGCGGCGACTATGCTCAAAGCCGCGTTTTCGCCGAGTCCCGCAAGAGATGTGAACGGCGCTCTGATGTTCCCGTTTTCCGGCTTGAATACCTTTGCCTCGGATTTCTTCAAATCGGGCGGAAGCACTTTTATTCCCCTTGCCATAAATTCATTGACTATATATAGGGCGGCAACCGTGTCCTCATCTCTGCCCGTTGCATCCTTGCCGAGATTTTCAAGGCGGTCAATCTCTTCCAAGATTGCCTTTCTGCCCTTCTTTACCATGGCGTAGTCAAAGCCCTCCGGCTGAACGGTGAAATAACAGCAGTAGAATTCCACGGGATAGTATATCTTATACCATCCGAGCCGCAATGCCGCTATGACATACGCCGCCGCGTGAGCCTTCGGGAACATATACTTTATCTTTTTGCAGGAATCAATATACCAATCGGGAATATTGTTCTCCTTCATTATCTTCTCGTATTCGGGCTTAAGACCTCTGCCCTTTCGCACATCCTCCATTATCTTAAATGAAGTGAGCTTTTCGAGCCCGTGATAGATAAGATAAGTCATTATGTTGTCACGCGTTCCTATGACCTCGGATATCGTGCAGGTTCCGTTTTTGACAAGCTCCTGTGCGTTGCCGAGCCAAACATTCGTGCCGTGAGAAAGTCCCGAAATCTGCAATAAGTCCGCAAAGGTCTTCGGCTTTGATTCTTCAATCATTCCGCGGACGAATTTCGTTCCGAGCTCCGGAAGTCCGAATGTTCCGACATTAGAGCGAATATCATCGGGAGATACTTTAAGCGGCTTCGTGCTCTGCAAGAGCTCCATAACCGCGGGGTCGGGAATCTTCACGCTCATTACGGGAACGCCGGTCATATCCTCCAAAACCTTGTACTTCGTCGGGACATCGTGTCCGAGCATATCGAGCTTAAGAAGCGTGTCGTGCAGATACTCAAAAGCAAAGTGAGTGGTTATGACATTACTCTCGGCGTTGCCCTTCTTCGGCGGATGCTGAATCGGCGCAAAATCGTAAATTTCCTTATCTCTCGGAACAACTATTATTCCGCCCGGATGCTGACCTGTCGTGCGCTTTACATCTATGCAGACGGAGCAAAGGCGGTCAATCTCCGCCTGCGTTGCGGTAACTCCGTGCGCATCAAGATACTTTCTGACTATGCCGAACGCCGTCTTTGACGCGTATGCGCTAATCGTGCCTGCGCGGAAGACATTTTCTTTTCCGAACAGTACCTCGGTAAATTTGTGGCATTCGGACTGCACCTCTCCGGAGAAGTTTAAGTCGATATCCGGCTCTTTGTCGCCGTCGAATCCCAAGAAGGTCTCAAACGGGATATCGTGGCCGTCGCTTTTCAGCTTTGTCGAGCATATCGGGCAATCCTTTTCGGGAAGGTCGAAGCCGCTTCCCACAGAGCCGTCGGTAATGAATTCGCTGTATCCGCAATTTTCGCATCGGTAGTGCGGCGGAAGCGCGTTTACCTCGGTTATATTCGACATCGTCGCAACAAACGACGAGCCTACCGAGCCACGGGAGCCGACATAATAGCCGAGCGATTCGCTCTTGGCAACAAGCTTCTGCGCTATCGCGTACATAACTGAAAATCCGTGGCGCTTTATGGGGTCAAGCTCTCTTGTAAGCCTGCTCTTTACAAGTTCGGGTATCGGGTCGCCGTACATCGAGCGTGCCTTGTCGTAGCACATATTTTCGAGTTCTTCCTTGCAGCCCGGCAAATCCGGCGGATATGTTCCCTCCGGTATCGGCGATATGACATCTATCATATCGGCTATTTTGTTTGTGTTTTCGACTACCACCTCGAAAGCCCTGTCGCCGAGATACGAGAATTCCTCAAGCATCTCATCGGTGGTACGCAGATAAAGTCCGTGGTCTTTGTCCGCGTCGGAAAATCCCTGCGAATACATCAGAATCTTTCTGCCTATCTCGTCCTCTTTTTCCATGTAGTGTGCGTCGCAGGTTGCACATACGGGAATTCCGAGCTTGTCGCCGACCTCCAACACCTTGCGGTTGAGGTCACGGAGCGCTTCTTCGCTTTCGACAGTGCCATCTTCGACATAAAAGTAATTGTTGCATATAGGCTGAATCTCAAGATAGTCGTAGTATTTTGCTATCTCGCATATATCGTCAAAGCTTCGGTTGTTGAGTATTGCGCGGAAAACCTCGCCCTGCTCGCAGGCGCTTCCGATGATAAGTCCCTCTCTGTGCTGGTCAAGCAGCGTTTTGGGAATTCTCGGATGTGAGTGAAAATAGTCGAGATAGCTTGCGGAGATAAGCTTATACAGGTTCTTTAAGCCGACCGTATTCTTGACTAATATAACCATGTGATTTGTGCGAAGCGATTTCGGGTCGGCGTTCTTTGCCATAATTCTGTTCAAGGCATCAATGTCGCTTGTGCCCTCTCCCACAAGCCTTTCGCACATTTTTGCGAATATGGCGGCAAGCATCGTCGCATCGTCACTTGCCCTGTGGTGATTGAAGTCGCCGAGATTGTAATATTCTCCTATCGCGTCGAGAGTATGCTTTTTTAAGTCCTTGTTAAGATATCTCGATACGGCAACCGTGTCTATATATGTAGGTGAAAACTCGTATTTTGCATCCGAGCAGGCTTTTCTTATAAATCCGATATCGAAGTTCGCGTTGTGGGCAATAAGAACATCGTCCTTTGCAAAGTCAAGAAATTCCCGAACGGCAACCGCGGCTTCGGGGGCGTCCTTTACCATCTCGTTTGTAATTCCCGTAAGCTTTGTGATATGCTCCGGAATCGGCATCTTCGGATTGACATAGGTGCAGAAGGTGTCAATCACCTCGCCGTTTTTCCACTTGACCGCGCCTATTTCTGTTATTCCGCAGCTCATCGGCGAAAGTCCCGTCGTCTCTATATCGAATACCGTGAAGCTTGCCTTTTCGAAATCGGCATTTGCAGAGCCGAACACAGCTCTTGCCGTGTCGTCTGCATAATAGCACTCTATGCCGTATATTATCTTTTGCCCCGTCTTCTTTGCGCGCTTGGCGATGATGGGAAACGCCTGAACATTACCGTGGTCTGTGACGGCTATTGCGCGCCAGCCCCACTCCTTTGCCATATCAGCCGCCGCATCGGGCGCGATAAGCGCATCGAGAGCCGACATCTTCGTATGAAGATGAAGCTCTACCCTCTTTTTCTCGGCGTTGTCTTTTCGGTGAACAATCTTTGCCTTGGATATTGCCGACGCCTTTACAAAAAGGTCAAGGTCGTTGCCGTATCTGTCCCTGTCGCGGCGCACCGTTCCCGCGGCGAGAATAACATCGCCCACGGAAAACATTTTTGCGGGCTCGGGGCATTCCGCTTTATCAAGCGTCAGCTTTACGGAAACAGAGCTTCTCTTGTCGGTTATGACAAGCATCAGCGTTACTTTTGTGCCGTCTCTGTTTTCTCTGAAATCAAATAGGCACACCTGACCGAACACCGCGGTTCTGCCTGTTTTGTCGTTTAGCGTCGATATCGGAGAGAGCTTTGTGCCCTTCGGAATATCGCCGCAGACGGGCTTCGGGTCGCTTATATCGACCGTAAGATATCCCGTTTTGACTGTATTTTCGTCTATGTTGATTACTTTTTCGCCCTCGATTTTTCCCTCTACCGAAGCGCATTTATCCTCGGCGCAAACAAGTGCCGGAGCTTCTGCGGCAAGGCGTCTCATATCCTCGTCAATCAGCTTTCTGTACTCGTCCTCCGCGGCGATTTTGTAGTTTGAGTCGGCTTCCGTCGCTTCTCTGCCGTCGCAGAGAACAACCGATGCCTTTATATCGAATTCTTCAAGTACAATCTGCGCGAGGGTGTCCTTGAGCCCCGACGGCTCAAGCATATCCTTTCCGCTGTAATTTACCTTTACAAAGAATGTTTTTGCCGCTTCGTCATAGCTTATTCCGTCCTTATCAACAAAGCCGTTTGAGATTATTCTTCTGTGGCAAAGCTCCGCCCAAAGCTCCGGAATATAGTCATTCGAAAAGAGCTCCGCGCGGTAGTGCGGGCATAGTATTGCGCCGTTTAATTCATAGCATTCCTTTATTTCTTTTTCGACATTGTAAAGGAATTCCTTATCAAAAACGGTATCGGAATCGAACACGCAGCGAATGATTCTCTTTTCCGTGTCCGCGTCGGTTTTCGTCACGACGCAGTTTTCGAGCCTTGCTCTGTATTCGTCCGACGGATTATATCTTTTGAATCTCGTAAAAAAAGGTATGCTCGGCATTTTGTCCTCTTTAATTATTCCTTATCTTTCAAGTATCTCTCGTCAATTTCCCGTAAAAGCGTATCGCAGATTTTGTCGCCGGGTATTTTGTAAAGCGGCTTCCCGTTTGCAAATAAGAGCGCCTCGTCTACTCCGCAGGCGACGCCGATATCGGCGTTTGAAGCCTCTCCCGGGCCGTTTACCGCACAACCCATAATTGCAACATCAAGACTTATATTCGCGTATTTGTTGCCCATAACCGAAACGGCGTGCTCAAAGTTGTTGACAATATCAATAAGATTTACCTTTGTTCTTGCACAGGTCGGGCACGAAATAACATTTATGCCGCTTTTTCTTATTCCTATTGCCTTAAGAATATCCTTTGCGGCATATACCTCGGATACGGGGTCTGCCGTCAATGATACTCTTACAGTATCGCCTATTCCGTCGCATAAAAGCGAGCCGAGTGCCGCAGATGCCTTGATTATTCCCATTCGCTCCGTGCCGGCTTCGGTAACTCCGAGATGAAGCGGATATTCACAGCTCTCGGCAACCATTCGCGTTGCGCTGACGGCGTCCGCGACATTGGAAGCCTTGACCGAGATGACTATATCGGAAAAATCAAACTGCTCGAGAAGCCTTGCGTTATACAAGGCGCTCTCGCACAGCGCCTCCGGAACGGGAGCTCCGAACTTTGCAAGCAGATGCTTTTCGACCGAACCGGAATTAACGCCTATTCTTATCGGAATATTATGTAGGCGGCAGGCATCAGCAACCGCTTTTATCCTGTCGCTCGAGCCAATGTTTCCCGGATTTATGCGAAGCTTGTCAACGCCGGCATCGACGGCGGCAAGAGCAAGCTTGTAGTCAAAGTGAATGTCCGACACAAACGGAATGTCAAAATCGTGCTTCAGCTTATATATCGCCTTTACGGATTCCTCATCCGGAACCGAAACCCTGATTATATCTGCTCCCGCCTTGCAGAGAGCGGCAACCTGTGCTTTAAGTCCGTTGTAGTCCGACGCGTGAATATTCGTCATCGACTGAACGGAAACGGGATAGTCACCGCCTATCCCCACGCCGCCCGCCATAACGGGACGGCTTTTTCTTCTGTTTATAAGTTCCGCCATTTTAACCTCCGATTAGCTTGACAATATCGTTGAATGTTACAACGAGCATAAGGAGAATGAGCAGTGCAAAGCCTGCAAAATGGACTAAATTCTCATGCTCCGGCTTTATCTTTTTTCCGCGAATGAGCTCTATCAAAAGAAATATGATATGTCCGCCGTCAAGAGCCGGAAGCGGCAAAAGATTGAATACGCCGAGATTCATCGAAATAAAGGATATAAGATAAAGAAGCGGCCCTAAGCCCAGCGTGGGAACCTCCTTTACCGCGTCGCCGATAACTCCGGTAACCCCTATGGGGCCGGATACCGCCTTGATTCCGTAGCGACCTGTGACTATATCAAACAAAGAGCTCCATATCATTCTGACATTCGACCACGATTCGAAAAACGCGTTGTATAAAACGGTCGAAAATGTCTTTTTTACCGCGTAAACGCGGAAATCCATAACTCCGATATTGAGCTGCTCGGCGCTTTCCGTTCCGAAGCGAACATCGCGAAGCACGAGCTTTTCCCCGTTTCGCTTAACGGTGATATCAACAGGCTCCGTGCCGTCGTGCATTATCATAAAGCTGATATCGGAAGTCGTATATACATTTTTTCTTCCGATTTTGAGTATCTCGTCGCCCTCGCAAAGTCCGCCCTGACCGTTTGAAAGAGCGTTTTCGTCAAAGACTGCTACCGTTCTGCCGCCTATCGCTTTAGCGGAGCAAACAATCACAGCCGTAATAATAATGCCGAAGACTATGTTCATCAAAGCGCCTGCCGCCATGATGATAAGCCTCTGCCATACGGGCTTGTTGCACAGGGCGTCGGGAGCGTCGCTCTGCTCCTGCTCTCCGACCATGGAGCAAAAACCGCCTATCGGAAAAAGGCGCAGAGTGTATTCTGTTTTTTTGCCCTTTATCCCGAAGAGCTTCGGGCCCATTCCGACTGCAAATTCATCGACCTTTACGCCGAATATCCTCGCAAAAATAAAATGCCCGAATTCGTGCATAATCACCATAAGCGAAAAGAGCAGTACGGAAACTATTATTGTCAAAGCAAGCGTCATAAAGAAAAGCCTTTCAGTTGTGCGATAATCTGTACTTTTCGGCAAGCTCAGTTGCCTTTTTTCTGGTTATGCGGTCACATTCCGCGATATCCTCCAAGGTCGCCGCGGGCAGTGCCGAAAGAAGAGCCGCGCATTCCGCACAGATTTCGTAAATGTCGTAAAAACCTATCTTGTCTTCAAGATAATATGCGACGGCAACCTCGTTTGATGCGTTATATACAACCGTTGCCGCGCCGTCTTTTTTTGCACAATCCTTTGCAAGTGCAAGCATCGGGAACACCTCGTAATCCGGCTTTCCGATGCTGATATTTTCTATTTTGTCCCAATCGAGCTCATCGCATACGGAAATTCCCCTCTCGGGATAAAAAAGCGCATATTCGATGCAGAGCCGCATATCCGGTACACCGAGCTGTGCGAGAACGGCGTTGTCGGAAAACTGAACCATGGAATGTATTATCGACTGCCTCTGCACGATAATCTTTATCGCGTCGTACGGAACGCCGAAAAGCCGCATCGCCTCTATAAGTTCAAGTCCCTTGTTTGCAAGCGTGGCGCTGTCGACGAGAATTTTTTTACCCATATCCCAATTAGGATGCTTCAGCGCCTCTTTTGCGGTCTTTTTTGCGACCTCGTCCTTCGTCAAGCCGTAAAACGGCCCGCCCGATGCCGTGAGAAGAATCCTCTTCGGTGGCGTAGCCGATGCCTTCAGGCATTGAAATATTGCGCTGTGCTCACTGTCAACGGGAATAATCTCCGTTCCGTGCTCCTTTGCAAGAGCGTTTACTATGTTGCCCGCCGTGACCATAGACTCTTTGTTTGCAAGTCCGACGCGCTTTCCGGTCTTAACGGCGGCTACGGTAAAGTCGAGCCCGTTCTGCCCCGATACCGCATTGTATATGACATCGGATGCGTATTCGCCGATAAGCTCAAGCGCGGTTTTTCTGCCCGAATATATCTTCGTGTCGGTATCGCCTACCGCCGCTTTGAGCTCTGATTCCACCCTCTCGTCCGCCGCCACACAACAGCGCGGATTGAGCGTGCGTATCTGCTTTTCGGCTTCCTTTACATTGTTTCCGAAGCATATCAAATCAACGGAAGTACCCGTTTTTAGAGCAACATCGGCACATTGAGTGCCGATGGAGCCTGTCGAACCGAGTATTGTTATTCGTTCTGACATATATTCACCTGTTAAAATAATTTAAGTGTCGGGAATGCAAGTGTGAATATGCAGAAAAGCAACGATACCGCAAGAACACTGTCAAATCTGTCCAAAATTCCGCCGTGACCGGGAAGCAGAGTTCCGAAGTCCTTTTTCTTGTAGTATCTCTTTACCTGCGACATGGCAAGGTCACCTATCTGTGCCACAACGCTTGCCCAGAATATGAGAATAATGAGTGCAAGGTATTTGGGTGAATTCTTCGAGAAAAGTCCGATACCTATAACTATAATCATTGATACGACAAGCGTCATCACACAGCCGCCTATCGAGCCCTCTATCGTCTTTTTCGGAGAGAGCTTGGGTATCAGCTTGCGCTTTCCGAATGCCATTCCCGAAAAATACGCAAATGTATCGGTAAGCCATGCGCAAAGATACAAAAGATAGGTAAGTATCTTGCCGCTTTCTCCGTCGCGCACGGTGATAAGCGCCGAAAACGCAAATATTATATATATGAGCAAAAATACGGTGGAATAAATCCTGTTCATTACTTCTGTCTGCTGAGATACTACGGTATAAACCACCGAAGCAAGAACATACAGCGCCGTAACGACGAAAATACTGTTTATCCCGTCAGCAAAGCGCGTGAGTATCGGGCATATTACCGCATACGCGAAAGAAATCACCGCAAAGGGTATGTCCGTAAGCGTATGTGAACAGTTTAACAGTTCGAATGTTGCGATGGCGCACAAAAGCGCGATAAAAACGGGGTATATGAATTTATCCGAGAATATAAGCACCGGCAGAAATATTGCCGCGCCGACCGCGCCGATGATTATTCTCGTTTTTACAGAGTTTTCTTTCATCCTATCACACCTCCGAATCTGCGTTGCTTGGATGAATAGTATTTTATTGCATCGTCAAGGTCGGAATTCTTGAAATCCGGCCACAGTATATCCGTAAAATATAGCTCGGAATACGCACTCTGCCACATAAGAAAATTCGATATGCGTATCTCTCCGCCCGTCCTTATTATGAGGTCGGGGTCAGGCTGACCTTTTGTGTAGAGATAGTCTGAAAAATCTTCCTCCGTGACATTTGTTTTTCCGTCGGCAATCATACGGTTTACCGCGTTTGTTATCTCGTTTCTTCCGCCGTAGTTTACCGCAACATTGAGGCACATCTTGTTGAAGACGCTCTTTTCCTCGACCTCTTTCATTCTGTTTATGAGAGCCTCGGGAAAACGCGATAAATCGCCGATAAACTTAATCTTCGCGTCCTGAGCTATCTTATCCTTTTTGAAGATATCGATATACTCGTCGAGAAGCTTTATCAGAGCATCGACCTCTTCATCGCTGCGCTTCCAGTTTTCCGTGGAAAAAGCATACACCGTCATATATTTTATGCCGATTTCGCCGCAGTAATGAGCAAGTTTGTGAAAAGCCTTTGCTCCGGCAATATGACCGGCGGTACGCGGCATTCCGCGCTTTTTCGCCCACCTGCCGTTGCCGTCCATAATAAACGCGACATGAGTCGGTATTTTTATATCCGTACTTGACTGCTGCATATTATATCGCCATTATTTCCTTTTCTTTTTTTGCGGTTATGTTGTCTATCTCTTTGATGTACTTGTCTGTGAGGTCCTGAATCTTCTTATCGTAGTTCTTTGCGTCGTCCTCGGTTATCTCACTCTTCTTCTTCAAATCCTTGGTCTTGTCGTTTGCTTCTCTTCTGATATTTCTTATTGCGACCTTCGCGTCCTCGCCCTTCTTGGTGAGTGACTTTGCAAGCTCCTTTCTTCTCTCCTCCGTGAGCTGGGGGAAAACAAGACGAATGCTTCTGCCGTCATTCTGCGGATTGATACCGAGGTCAGAGGTGTTTATCGCCTTTTCAACCGCCTTGAGAAGGTTGCCCTCCCAGGGAGTGATAAGAAGCGTGCGTGCGTCCGGAGTCTTGACCTCTCCTATCTGCGTTATCGGAGTGGGTGTTCCGTAATAGTCAATATTTATCTTGGAAAGAACACTTGCGGATGCTCTGCCTACTCTTATGGACGCAAGGTCTTCCTCGTAAACGGATATGCTCTTCTTCATTTTGGTCTCGAATTCGTTAATCTCAAACATGGCTTTTTCCTTTCTTTTTTAATTATTCGTTAACGATTACTGTGCCGTTCGCTCTGCCCATAACCGCTTCGTATATGTTCTCGGGTGTAAGCTCGAATACAAACGCGGGAATATTGTTGTCTCTTCCGAAAGCCGCCGCCGTGCTGTCTATTGCCTTAAGGTCGTTTTTGAGTATATCGGCGTATGTGAGCTTGTCGAGCCTCTTTGCCTCCGGATGCGTCTTCGGGTCTGCCGAATAAATGCCGTCGATATTCTTTGCCATAAGCATTACATCAGCGCCTATCTCCGCCGCCTTGAGAGCCGCCGCGGTATCGGTCGAGAAGTACGGGCATCCAGTGCCGCCCGCGAATATTACAACCGTTCCCTCTTTAAGATGCGCAAGAGCGGATGCGTTTGTGTATCTTTCGGCAACAAGTCCAATCTCAAACGAAGTCTGAACCGCCGTCTTGATTCCGACATCCTCAAAGCCCGTCTGCAAAGCAAGGGCGTTAATCGTCGTTGCAAGCATACCCATATGGTCACTTCTCGATTTGTTGCTGTTCATTCCGTGGCGACCTCTCCAGATATTTCCGCCGCCGACGACAATTCCGAAGCCGACTCCCATTTCGGTACATTTTTTGATGACTTTTCCTATTTCGGTGATAAAGTCAAAGTCTAAAATTCCGTTTTCGCCGTCCGACAAAGCCTCTCCCGAGAGCTTTAACAGGACGCGTTTGTATTTCGGTGTATCCATATTGTCCTCCGATGAAATTATTTACAAATATATTATACACGGTGCAGTGCCTTTTGTAAAGAAAAATTATGTCATTTCGCAATTTGTCTGCGAATATTTTTCCGCTTTTTCAATATCATCCGCTATCGCCCTTGCGAGCTCGTCCACGGACGAATATTTTTTCTCGTCACGCAGGCGGCAAAGCAGACTTATCCTAACGCTTTTGCCGTATAAATTGCCGCTGTATCCGATGATGTGAGTTTCGGCAAGAAGCTCCGTTCCGCCGACTGTCGGCTTTATCCCGATATTGCATACACCGCGCAAAGCCGTGCCGCTCACATCGCATAAAACCGCGTATACTCCGCGTTTCGGAATAACCGCGCCCTTCTTTATATACTGATTTACAGTGGGAAATCCTATCGTTCTCCCGAGTCTGTTTCCGCCCGTCACGACAGACGAAAACGAATACGGTCTTCCGAGAAGCTTTGCGGCTTCTTCGACATCTCCTGCGCAAATGAGCTCTCTTATTCTCGTTGAGCTTACCTGCGCTCCGTCCGATGTCACCGGCGGCAGAATATTGCATTTTGCCCCGCTTTGCGAAATAAGCCTTGCAAGCTCGTTTCCGTCACCCTCTCCGCCTTTGCCGAAACGGTAGTTTTCTCCGCAGACGGCATAAGCGCAGTGCAGTCTTTTGCAAAGCACATCCGATACAAAGTCCTCGCAGGACATATCCTTTATCGCGGCAAAATCGTCAAAAATGACATATTCCGCGCCGAGAGATGCCAATATCTCCGTTTTTTCTTCGTTGTCGGTGATGTATTCTACATCATCGTCCGAAAAGAGAATCTCGGCCGGATGAGATGCAAATGTATATACCACCGGAGCGTACCCCGATTTTACTATATCGCTTATTAAAGTTGCGTGCCCGATGTGGACACCGTCGAAAAAGCCGAGTGCAACCGCGGTTTTCTTCGGCAGAGCGTCCTCTCCGACTACGGCTTTTTCCCTGCATGATATGATTTTCATTTTATCTCCGTTATGCTGAAAAATGTGCGTATAGTTTAATAGCGCAAGCCGTCCGTGCGGACGACCTGCGCTTTCGTTTTCTCGGATATTCGATTATTTAACGATATCTTTGAATGCTCTGCCGGCAGAGAATGTGGGGTACTTGCAAGCGGCAATCTTAATCTTCTTGCCTGTTCTGGGGTTAACACCGCTGCGAGCTGCACGAGTCTTGGGAGCAAATGTTCCGAAGCCTACGAGCTGAACCTTGTCGCCGTTCTTAAGTGTCTCTTCGACGGACTCGATGAAAGCCTTGAGAGCTGCCTCTGCGTCCTTCTTCTTAAGACCGGTCTTTGCTACGATGGAATCAACTAATTCTACCTTATTCATTTCATTTCTCCTATTCTTTTTTCCCATATTGGGTTTTTCCTCTACTTAATTATATCATCGTCATTTTGACAATGCAAGAAAAATTTTTCAATGTATAAATATTTTCGCAATTTGCACAATTTTAATTCATAATTTATCCTAAATTACCCAATATTTAGGGAGTATTTTAGAATTTTTTGTGCATTATGACAAATTCTTCGATAAATTCCAATACTCGTTTTTTTCGTCGTCGCTGATTTCTTCGAGAGATTTTCCGTCCGTTTTTATCAGTTTTTCAACATTTTTGTAACGCTTTATATATTTCTCGCACGCCATATAAAGTGCCTTTTCGGAATCGGCTCCGCAAAGCCTTACGACATTGACAGCCGCAAGCAAAAGGTCGCCCGCTTCCTCGAATGTCGCAGCTTCATTTCCGGCTCTGTATTCGGCAAGAAGCTCGTCCGTTTCTTCATAAAGCTTTTGTGCCGCCGCGGGAGCATCGGCAAAATCAAAGCCCGCCTTGCGGCACTTCGAGCCTATCTTCTGCGCTCTCATAAGCGAAGGCATCGCCCTCGAAATAGAATCTATCTTCTCCCCTGTCGAATTATAGTGCTTCTCCACCGTCTTTATCTTGTCCCAATTTTCGAGAACCTTCGCGCTGTCTTTTGCCTCGATGTCTCCGAAAATATGTGGGTGACGCAGAACGAGCTTTGCACAGACTCCGCTTATCACATCGTCCGTGTTGAAACTACCTTCCTCGTCTGCCATAACCGAGTGGAATACCACCTGCATCATGACATCTCCGAGTTCCTCGCGAAGCAGAGTCATATCGTCGTTGTCTATCGCCTCTATCGCCTCGTAGGTCTCCTCAATGAAATTCTGCCTTATGCTCTTATGCGTCTGCTCTCTGTCCCACGGGCAACCGTCGGGGCGGCGCAAAAGCCGCATTATCTGCACTAAATCGTCAAAAGAATACTTATCTCTGCCGACGAATTTTTCCGCTCCGTCAATCATACTATTTCTTCTCCGTGATGAGTGTTTCTATTTCCTTCATAAAGGTCTTTATATCCTTGAATTCTCTGTAAACCGACGCAAATCTGACATAAGCGACATCGTCAAGCTCGCGAAGGCGCTCCATAATCATCTCGCCTATTTCGCTCGACGGTATTTCGCGCTTCATCGTGTTGTTTACGGCAAGCTCCACCGATTCGGCAAGCTCCTCAATCTGCTTTAATGTCACAGGGCGCTTTTCGCACGATTTCAGCACTCCGTTGACTATCTTGTTGCGGTCAAAAGCCTGGCGTGAGCCGTCCTTTTTGATAACAACGACGGGAGTTGTCTCAAACACTTCGTATGTTGTAAATCTGTACTGGCAGGAAAGACATTCTCTGCGCCGTCTGATAGAGCCGTCCTCGGTCGGGCGTGAGTCAACCACCTTGCTGTCAATGTATCCGCATTTTGGGCATTTCATAATAATTACCTCCGTTTTCGGATAAGCGGATTATATCACGGGCATCATATTTTGTCAAGCACGGCTCAAGCTTCATATATTATTTATGCAAGCCTTTATATACATTGAAAGGAAAACAAAATGAACAAAAAAATTGCGGTAATCGGCGGCGATATCCGCACGGTTTACGCGGCAAAGGAGCTTGTCGCAAAAGGATATGGCGTTGCCGTGTTCGGTTTTGATATATATTCGTCGGATATGGGAGATGCGTTGCGTTCCGCGTCGTTGCGCGATGCGGTCGTCGGCGCTTGCGCCGTAATGCTGCCCATTCCGTACTCGCTTGACGGAGAATATGTAAACGCTCCGTTTTCAAAGGATAAGATTCCGGTTTCAAAAGTGTGCTCACTCATAGCGGATGGAAAAATTCTGCTCGGCGGTTGCTTTGACAAAGGCTTTGCAAAAAAATGCCTGTCTTGCGGAATTAAGGTGTGTGACTACTTTGAGCGCGAAGACTTAAAGATTCTCAACGCCGTTCCGACCGCGGAGGGCGCCGTCGCGATAGCAATGCAGGAGACTGATTCCACAATACGCGGTGCAAAATGCACCGTGATATCATACGGAAAGGTAGGCGAAGAGCTTTCGAGAATGCTGATTGCGCTCGGTGCAGAGGTCACCGTCGCGGCGAGAAAAAGCGCGGCAAGGGCAAAAGCCTACGCCGCGGGATGCAAAGCGGTCTGCTCAAGTGAGCTTATATCCGTGCTGAAAAGCAGTGATATTGTATTCAATGCGGCTCCCGCTCCGGTTATAGGAAAAGAGGAGCTTTCGGTGACAAAGAAAAATGTTCTGCTCATTGACCTTGCGTCAAAGCCCGGCGGCATAGACTTTGACTGTGCAAAAGAGCTCGGCAGAAAAGCCGTGTGGGCTCTGTCGCTTCCGAATAAGGCTGCTCCCGTGACGGCGGGACAGTATCTCGCGTATGCCGTAGATAATGTGATAAGGGGTGTGGATTGATTTGACAGGCTTTGCCGTATGCGGTTCGTTCTGCAATTTTGAAATAACGCTGACGCTTCTATCAAAGGTAAAAGAGCGCTTCGGAGATGTGCTTCCGATATTCTCGGAAAACGCGAGAAGCATCGATACGCGATTCTTCAAGGCGCAAGATTTTTACGATAAGGTATGCTCCGTTGCGGGGCGCGACGGTGTTTGCTCGATAGTGGACGCCGAGCCTATCGGCCCGAAGAAAATGCTCGATTTGCTCATAGTCTGCCCGTGCACGGGCAATACACTTTCAAAGCTTGCCCACGGAATAACGGATACCACCGTCACAATGGCGGTAAAGTCACATTCGCGTTGCGGCGGAAAAGTGCTTGTCGCGCTTTCGTCAAATGACGCGCTTTCGGGCTCGTTTGAATCGCTTGCGGAAATAAGCAAACGCAAAAATATGTTTTTTGTTCCGATGACACAGGACGACTGTGACGGCAAGCCGTATTCGCTCTCATTTGTAAAGCCGCTTCTCATTCCCGCGGCGGAATCGGCTCTGAAAGGGAAGCAACTCGAGCCGCTGTTTATGTGAATTTGAGCCGCCGTTTATGTGAGGCTGATAAAAATGATATTTTCGACAAATCGGCAGATGGTGTTGAAATATCGAGAAAAAGAATAAAGCGTTTGCTTTGCAGGCTTACTGCTCGGCGCTCTCGCGCCTTCGCACTTCGGTCGGATGACTGTTCACCGAACAGTCATCTTTTCGTCCTCAGCCCTTTCCGGTTCGAGTCCGCAAATCTTCAACAAAAAAGATACCGATGCATGCATCGGTATCTTTTTATGGAAAGGAAATCATATATTGATAGAATTTCCTACTATGGTTTCAAATGCGAGGGTACGGTTGCAAATAGACGCCCATGGTTTCAAATTAAGGTGTACGGTTTCAGGGCATTTTTTGCCTGAAA
>JAZQOM010000008.1:0-20972 GCA_045627885.1 Eubacteriales bacterium | reverse complement strand
ATCTGCCCGCCGACCCTCTTTCTCCCGAAGCGCCGGATATCTTAAAAAAACTGTCCGAGCTCGGCTGTAAGCAATATATCTTTTCTTCAAGCGAAAACCGTCTTATCGAGCCGTTCCTCGCCCGCTACGGAATAGATAAATATTTCAAAAAAGTTCTGGGCGCGACGGATTGCCACGTCGGCAGCAAGATCGAAAGAACGGCGTATTATTTCGAAAAGAAATCGCTTCCGAAAGAAAAATGCGTCTTCATCGGCGATATGGTCCACGATTGCGACACCGCCGATTATATCGGCTGTGATTGTATTTTAGTCTCCTGCGGACACCAAAGCGAAAAAGCTCTTCGGGCTACGGGCAGGGAAGTCGTCTCTTCTCTTTCCGAACTGCTCGAACACATCATATAACTTAAGAGGAATTTTATGTACAGACAAGGCTTCGATTGCAACAAATACGTCGAACTTCAATCCGCCCATATAAGAGAGCGTATCGAAAAATTCGGCGGCAAACTATATCTCGAATTCGGCGGCAAGCTCTTCGACGATAATCACGCATCGAGAGTTTTACCGGGATTCAAGCCCGACAGCAAGGCGCTTATGCTCAAGGAGCTCGGAAACGATGTCGAAGTTATCGTCGCCGTATGCTCATCGGATATAGAAAAGAGCCGTATGAGAGGCGACCTCGGAATAAGCTACTGCGACGAGGTTTTGAGAATCGTCGACGCGTTCAGCGCGATAGATATAGATGCTCACAGTGTAGTTATCACACAGTATGAGAATCAGCCCATCGTCAACGCTTTTACCGAAAAGCTCGAAAGACTCGGCTTAAAGGTTTATCGCCATTACAAGATAGACAACTATCCTTACGATGTGCAGAAGATTGTATCGGAAGACGGATTCGGCAAAAACGATTATGTCGAGACGAAAGCGCCGCTCGTAGTGGTCACAGCCCCCGGCCCCGGAAGCGGAAAGCTCGCCGTATGCCTTTCACAGCTATACAATGAGAATAAGAGGGGAGTTTCGGCGGGATACGCAAAATTCGAGACTTTCCCCATCTGGAATATACCGCTCAAGCACCCGATAAACCTTGCATACGAAGCGGCAACCGCAGATTTGAACGATGTCAATATGATAGACTATTTCTATCTTGAAGCATACGGAAAGACCGCGGTAAACTACAACCGCGACCTTGAGGCTTTCCCCGTTCTCAACGCCATGTTTGAGAAAATATACGGCGGCAGCCGATACAAATCGCCTACCGATATGGGCGTCAATATGGTCGGCTTCTGCATAACGGACGATGAGGTATGCAAGAAGGCGTCAAAGGACGAGATTATCCGCAGGTATTACGCAACGATATGCGCTGGCGCAGAGGGCAAGAATGTCGAGGAAGCCGTCGAAAAGATTGAGCTTTTGATGAAGCAGGCGGAGATTTCGCAGGACGACAGAAGGTGTGTCATCGCGGCAAAGGAAAAGAGCGAGCAGGCGGGCGGACAGCCGGCTGTTGCGATAGAGCTAAATGACGGCAGAATAATCACGGGCAAAACATCGCTTCTTCTCGGCGCTTCGGCATCGGCACTGCTCAATGCCGCAAAGGAAGTAAGCGGAATCCCCGACGGTGTTCAGCTTATTGCACCGGAGATAATAGAGCCTATACAGCATCTTAAGGTTGACAGCCTCGGAAATCATAATCCGAGACTTCATTCCGACGAGATACTCATAGCTCTTGCAATATGCGCCGCAACGGACGCAAATGCAAAAAAGGCGCTTGAGGGGCTCACAAAGCTCAAAAATTGTCAGGCACACGCAAGCGTAATGCTTGCCACGGTAGACAGCGATGTTTACAGAAAGCTCGGAATAAATTTAACCTGCGAGCCGAGATATCAGACGAAGAAACTGTATCACAAGTAAAAAAATTCTTGACAACGCAGTCAAGTTGTGATATAAGTATAAATTGATATGTTGTGTGCGGAATCGGCTGCACCTAAAACAGATTGCAGCAGCCATTTGCTCTGTTTTCCGCGTACATATAAAAATAAAAACAACAACAAAAGCATGGAGGAACCATTATGTTAAGAACATATCAGCCTAAAAAACGCCACAGAAAGATGGAGCACGGCTTCAGAAAGAGAATGAAGACCGCAGACGGAAGAAAGGTTCTCAAGAGAAGACGCGCAAAGGGACGCAATCGTCTTACCTACTGATATGAGCAGCTTCAGCTCCGTAAAACAGAGCTGCATATTTTCGCGGGCATACAGGCAGGGAGAAAGCTTTGCGACGAAGTATATAGTCGTATATAAGCTTAAAAGAAGAAAAAAGGGCGAATTTGCGGCATCGTCATTGGGGCTCACCGTATCCAAAAAGTACGGAAAAGCGGTGGAGCGCACAAGGGCGCGCCGTATCTTGCGGGAAGCATACAGAAGGCTTTATTGCGATATTCCGTGCGGATATGACATAATCGTAGTCGCACGGCATTCGCTTGCAAAGGCAAAGATGCAGGATGCGCTTTGCGATATGCGGCTTTCTTTTTCAAAGCTTGGGCTTTTACCGGCGGAGGATGCACGGTGAAACGCATTCTAATCGCGGCGGTAAAGTTTTACCGCAAGCATCTTTCCCGTTTACATAAGCCCTGCTGCCGATTTTACCCGACCTGTTCACAGTATGCCATAGACGCTCTCGAAAAGTACGGGGCGTTTAAGGGAACTCTGCTTACGATTAAAAGGATACTGAGATGCAATCCGTTTTCAAAAGGCGGATATGACCCGGTACCCTGATTTTTCGCAGGCAAAACCAAATTTAATAAGGAAAAAATATTATGCCGAATTTAATTGCCAGGGCGTCGATAATCGACTGGATTAAGTGGCCCTTCGGATATCTTCTCCGCGGAAGCTATCAGCTTATCGGAAGTTATGCCGTCGCCATTATTATCTTTGCACTCGTAATAAGAATTGTTCTTTTGCCGTTCGGAATCAAACAGCAGAAGGGCATGATTGTTCAGGCAAAGCTCCGTCCCAAGGAAATGAAGATTCGCAACAAGTACAAGGGACGCAACGACAGAGCCACTCAGGAAAAAATGAATGCCGAGATAATGGAGCTTTATCAGAGAGAAAAATACTCTCCGTTCTCCGGATGTCTCCCGCTTCTTATTCAGCTTCCCATAATACTCATTCTTTTCTATGTCGTCACAGCACCGATGACTTATGTCGCACCCGTGATGGACAGTGCCGTGTATTTCACACCCAACCGCTCTGTTGAAGAGGACTATAATGTCGTAGACACCTATCTTAAGAGCCCGAAGGCGCTTAACGCGCAGGCTATGCCCGTCGACGCGACTTACAAAATCACAAAAGACGGAAAGATATACAATTCCGACGGAACGGAGTACAAAAATACGGGCAAGCTGACCGCAGACGATATAAACGGCTTCCGCAAGAAAGCGATAGAAACCGCACGCGACAAGTGGTTTGCAAACGACAAGAGCGCAAAGAACAAAGGTGCTTACGCGGAACTGAATTTCCTTCAGAACATCAAGAGCGCCGATAAAGAGACGCAAAATGAGATAGTTGCGGCAATTCCGGATACGGAAAAGCTTCTCGAATTCAAGAGCGGCTTGTTCGGAATGGATTTGCTCGGCACTCCGAGCTTTACCAACTGGCTTATAATCATACCGATTTTGTCCGGTATCATCACATATCTTTCTTCTTGGATTACAAAGAAGCTCAACAATGCACCCCCCGCTGCCGCAAACGGCTCTGCGGATGTAGGCGCATCGCTTAAAATAATGGATTTCGTATTCCCGCTGTTCAGCGTGTATATCGCATTCATCGTTCCCGGCGCAGTAGGCTTTTACTGGATGATGTCCAACTTAATTATGATAGGACAGAGCTTCTTACTCTCAAAAATTCTGCCGATACCGAAGCCCGAGGAAATAGAAGCGGCATACGAAGCAGAAGAGAAAGATAAGAAAAAGAAGAAGCAAAACACAGAAAAAGCGCCCATTGAGGCAGAAGCAAAGGAAATTTCCGGAATATCTGTGGGAAGCATCAAAGACGACGAAGATAAATGATGCTTTGCTTGAGAGGAGAATATATTTGTTACAGGAAAAAATAGTTTCCGCAAAATCCGAAGAGCAGGCTCTCAACAGAGCGGCGCTCGAATTCGGAGTTGATACGGATAAGCTTTCCTGCGAGATGATTGAGACAGCCAAAAAAGGCTTTTTCGGCTTCGGCGCGCAGGATGCAAAATACAGAATAAGCTACGAAGACGGCAAACCGGCACCCAAAAAGCCGGAGACGCCCTCTTTTGAGAAAAAAGAACAGAAACCGGAGCCTTCTTCAAAGAAGAATTTTGACAAAAAGCACGAGCACGGCGAAAAGAAGCCCGAGCAGAAAAAGCCCGAGCAGGAGAAGCCGAAAACTCCCGTTGCCCCCGAAGCTCTTGCGGGACTTGACAAGGTAGTATCGTTTATAGATATGATTCTTGCCGATATGAAGCTCGACGCAAAGGCGCAGATTAACTCCTGCGACAGCGAGGATGTCTTTATCGAAATAGTCGGCAAAGAGCTCGGCGTCATAATCGGTCATCACGGCGAGGTGCTTGATTCGATACAGTATCTTGCAAACATCGTCAATGATAACGAAAAAGGCGACGCAGGCAGAATTCATGTCGATGTCGAAAATTACAGGTCAAAGAGAGAGGAAACTCTCAATAAGCTTGCCGACAGAATGGCGGCAAAGGTTCTCTCCACCGGAAGAAGCGTCACGCTTGAACCGATGAATCCCTATGAGCGCAGAATAATACATTCGCGCATTCAGGGAATAGAGGGCGTCACCACGCGCTCGGTAGGCACAGACCTCGGACGCAAGGTGGTCATTTCCGCCGAAAGGTCGGGCGGCGCAAAGAACGACAAATACAGTGTCGAGCGCCCGGAATACAACGGCTCTGACGGAAAGTACGACAGATACACAGCTCCGAGCGAAAATTAAGCATAAAAAGCCGTTGCGCCCAGCAGCGGCTTTTTGATTGCGAGGAAAAGATATGGATATACTCAATGATACGATAGCCGCCGTTTCGTCACCGAGAGGAACGGGCGGAGTTGCGGTAATAAGAATAAGCGGAGACAACTGCTTTGCCGTTGCGGACGGCGCACTTCGTCTGCGCTGTAAAATGAATATTGCGGCAACAGTTCCCGCAAAGCTCTATATGTGCACCGTCGCGGACGAAAGCGGCGTTGTTGACGAATGTATGTGCACTCATTTCAAAGCACCTCATTCGTATACGGGTGAGGATACCGTCGAGATATACTGCCACGGCGGAGCACTCTGCACCGCCACCGTGCTTGAAGCGGTATTCCGCGCAGGAGCAAGGCAGGCTCTTGCCGGAGAGTACACAAAGAGAGCATATATAAACGGCAAGCTCTCACTTTCTGCGGCGGAAGCAGTGGGAGAGCTCATTCACGCCAAGACAAAGGCGGCGATAACGCTCTCGAATTCCAATATGGGCGGCACTCTCGACAGAAAGATAAGCGGCATATCGGAAAAGCTCAAGGAGCTGCTTGCGTCGGTTTATGTCTATATAGATTATCCCGACGAGGAGCTCTACGATGTAAGCTCCGAGGAGATGCGCGAAAGACTGATTGTCATAAAGGACGAGATAGACAGTCTTGCTTCCAGCTACCGCTCCGGAATGGCTGTAAGCGAGGGAATACCGACCGCCATAGTCGGCACGCCGAATACGGGCAAGTCGACGCTCCTCAATCTTCTTTGCGGCAAAAACCGCGCCATTGTTACGGATATCGCCGGCACAACGAGAGATATCGTAACCGAAGAGGTCGTTTTGGGAGACATTCTGTTAAAGCTCTCCGATACGGCGGGAGTCAGAGAGACGGAAGACGCCGTCGAAAAAATAGGCGTCGGATTAAGCTACGGAGCAATAGACGAAGCGGCGCTCATTCTTGCCGTGTTTGACGGCTCAAGGGAGCTTTCCGCCGACGACGAAAAGCTGATAAAACTGCTTTCAGAAAGCGGAAAAACCGTTGTCGCAATAGTAAATAAGGCAGATGTGGGCTCCGTCCCGTACGATAAAGTCAAAGCGGCTTTCAAAAACACGCTTTGCCTTTGCGCGAATTCCGCGGACGACAGAGATAAGCTCGAGACGCTTCTCAAAAAACTGTTTCTTGACGATTCCGTGGATTTCGGCACAAGCCCGATAGTCACCACGGCGCAAAGACACGCATCCTTGCTCTCGGCGTCGGATTCGCTTTCTCAGGCAATAAGCTCGCTTGCGCTCGGAACAGAGCAGACGATAGCCGGCAGTATGTGCGAGGACGCGGTTGCCGCGCTTGACGAATCAAGCGGCAGAGCCGTAAGCGAAGAAATAGTATCTTCGATATTCTCAAAATTCTGCGTAGGCAAATAAAAAAATACTTGACAAAGCCGGATTTCATGCTATAATACAGGTGTAAAGTTTTTTACTTTACACCTGCTTTTTGCGAAAGAGAGGCGAACGATGTGAGAAAAATCAATGTCCGTTACACTCTTTTGTTCGATTATTACGGTCAGCTTTTGCCGAAAAAGCAGTGCGATATCGCAAACCTTTATTACAACGACGACCTTTCTCTGTCGGAGATAGCCGAACAGCTCGGCATCACGAGGCAGGGAGTCAGAGACGGGCTTGAACGGGCGGAATCGGGCCTTGACAGATTCGAAGCCGCGCTCGGTCTTATAGAAAAGGACAGAGCGACGGCGGAAGCGGTAAACAGGATAAAAGAATCCGTCACAAAACTTCGCAAGGGCGCAGACGCAGAGGAGCTTGACGCAATAGAAAAAGCCTGCGATGCGCTTATGCTGAAAGGATAAGTATGTTCGGTAATCTCGTTGACAAGCTTTCCGAAGCTTTCAAAAAGTTCAGAAACAAGGGCAAGCTCACAGAAGCGGATGTCAAAGCGGGAATGCGCGAGATAAAGCTTGCGCTTCTTGAGGCGGATGTCAACTTCAAGGTGGTAAAAGAATTCATAAACAGAGCCACAGAACGCGCCGTCGGCTCCGAGGTGCTCGAAAGTCTTGTTCCCGCACAGCAGATAGTCAAGATAGTCAATGAAGAGCTTGTCTCGATAATGGGCACTACAAACGAAAAGCTCGTTATTTCTCCGAAGCCGCCCACGGTTATAATGATGGTGGGACTTCAGGGCTCCGGTAAGACGACGCACGCGACAAAGCTTGCATATATGTATAAAAGCCAAAGCAAGAGACCTCTTCTTGTTGCCTGCGATGTATACAGACCGGCGGCAATAAAGCAGCTCGAAGTTATGGCACAGACGGCGGGAGTGGATTTCTTCCAGATGGGAAGCGATGTATCGCCTGTCACAATAGCAAAGGAAGCCGTAGAGTACGCCAAAAAGCACGGCAACGATATGGTGTTCCTCGATACCGCCGGACGCCTTCATGTTGACGAGGCACTGATGGAGGAGCTCGTAAAGATAAAAGAAACCGTTGAGCTTTCCGAGATACTGCTTGTCGTAGACTCGATGACCGGTCAGGACGCAGTCAATGTTGCAAAGAGCTTCAACGACCTGCTTGATATCACCGGCGTTGTTTTGTCCAAGATGGACGGCGATACAAGAGGCGGCGCGGCGCTTTCGATAAGATATGTCACGGGCAAGCCGATAAAGTTCATCGGCGTCGGCGAAAAGATTGACGCACTCGAGCCTTTTTATCCCGACAGAATAGCTTCGAGAATTCTCGGCATGGGCGATGTGCTTTCGCTTATCGAAAAGGCGGAAAAGAGCTTTGACGAGAAAAAGGCAATCGAGCTTGAGCGCAAAATGCGCGAAAACGAGTTCACCCTTGAGGATTATCTCGAGCAGTTCGCGCAGGTTCGCAATATGGGCTCTTTAGACCAGCTTATGGGAATGCTCCCGGGTATGAACAAGGCGGCGATGAAGGATGTCAAAATAGACGAAAAACAGCTCGACCGCACCGAGGCGATAATCCGTTCGATGACGCCTTCGGAGAGGGAAAATCCCGATATAATAAACCCATCGAGAAAGCGCAGAATAGCGGCGGGAAGCGGCGTCGGCGTGGACGAGGTAAACAGACTCTTAAAGCAATTTGACCAGACAAAGAAGCTGATGAAGCAGTTTACAAGCGCAAAAAAAGGCAAACGCGGAATGTTCGGCATGAAATTCTGATGCGATTATAAATTAAAAAATTTATATAAAAATAAACAACCGAAAGGAAAAAAAGAAAATGGCAGTTAAGATTAGACTCAGCAGACACGGCGCAAAGAAGAACCCCTTTTATCATGTAGTGGTAGCAGATTCCCGTTATCCCCGTGACGGACGCTTCATCGAGGATATCGGCACCTACAATCCCCTTACCGAGCCCTCAACCATCGCAATCGACGGCGAAAAGGCAAAGAAGTGGATTGCAAACGGCGCACAGCCCACAGAGACTGTAAAGACACTTCTCAAGAACGCAGGCATAATCGACTGAGCTCCGCGCTTAATTAGGAGGAACTCCCTATGAAAGAAATTCTTACGGATATTGCAAAAAGGCTTGTCCGTAATCCCGACGCCGTGAGAGTAGTCGAAAGGCAGAACGGTGACACCACCGTTTTGCAGTTGAGCGTTGCTCCCGACGATATGGGCAAGGTTATCGGCCGCCACGGAAAAATAGCAAGAGCTATCCGCTCGATAATGAAGGTTGCGGCAAATCTCGAGAACAAGAAAGTCATAGTCGATATAGTCGACTGAAAAACACACGCGGAATACGGCTGTGCTCCTCAAAAGGAGCATAGCCGAGCATATCCGCAAAAGGAAGCTATGGAAAAAAAGAAATTTCTCGAAACGGGAAAAATCATCAACACGCACGGTGTTAAAGGCGAAATGAAAGTGATGAGCCTTTGCAATTCTCCGTGCGATTTTTTGAAAATAGACGAATTTTTTTGGGACGCACTCGGCACAAAGCCTGCAAAGGCGGTATCGAAGCGTATGCACGGAGAATTCCCTCTCATAAAGATAGAGGGCATAGACGATGTGCAGACCGCGGCGCTTTACAAGAACAAATTTATCTATTCCCCGCGTGAAAAGATACCCGTGCCCGAAGGCGAGCATTTTGTGCAGGATATAATCGGGCTCGATGTGATAGACGCGGATTCGGGCAAGCTTTTGGGAAAGATTGCCGATGTGCTTCAGTATACGGCACAGCCCGTATATGAGATAGATACGGCATCGGGCAAGGCGTATGTTCCCGCGGTAAAGCCTTTTTTAGCAGAAATCGACACCGAACGCGGTGTTTATATAAAGCCGATAGACGGAATGTTTGACGGTGAAGCCTATGAAGTTTGATGTAATGACGCTTTTTCCGGATATGATGGAGGATATACTTTCCACAAGCATTATCGGAAGAGCGCGAAAAGCGGGCATAATAGATATAGGCGTCCATTATATCCGCGATTATTCAAAGGACAAGCACAGGAATACGGACGATTCTCCGTACGGCGGCGGATACGGACTTGTAATGACCTGTCAGCCGATACACGATACCTATAAGGCGATATGCGAAAAACGGGGAGCAAAGCCCCATGTAATATATATGTCGCCCAAGGGCAAAGTTTTTACGCAAAAGAGAGCCGAGCAGCTTGCAAAGCTCGACAACATCTGTATTCTTTGCGGGCACTACGAGGGAGTTGACCAGAGAATACTCGACCTCATAGTTGACGAGGAAATATCGGTCGGAGATTATGTTTTAACCGGCGGAGAGCTTCCCGCCGCAATAGTCATAGACAGCGTGGCAAGGCTAATCGACGGAGTTCTTCCGTCAAGCGAATGCCACGAAGAGGAGAGCATAAGCTTAGGTCTTCTCGAATATCCGCATTATACACGCCCCGAGGTATATATGGGAATGGCGGTTCCCGAGGTCCTTTTGTCGGGCAATCACGCTCTTATCAAAGAGTGGAGGGAAAAAGAGGCGCTTGAGCTAACCGAGCAAAGACGCCCCGATTTGTTAAAAAAGAAAAAGAAAAAGCAGTAAAGGAGGGATATTATGACGGGCGATAAAAAAACCAAAAACGATGCAGTGCATTCGAGCGTATTCGTGCACCTTGTTTTCAGATTTTTCTCATATCTTGCCGCAAAGCTCAAGTCGTCCGCGATAATGTCCTTTATTGCCGGATTCAGAGAAGAGGCAAATCCCGAAAAATCGTCATTCTACGCACAAAAGATTCAGCTTGAAGAAAAACTGATGCGAAAATCCGCCGCGGTAAAGCGGAAGGTATCAAGGCAGTTCGCGGACAGCAAGGCGATGACGATATTCAAAAAGATTCGTTACGCGATGCTTCGCACATCGCTGCGCTCATACGGTATAAGCGTTCTTTTATTCGGAATATACTCGGCGGCGATAGCCGTAATGAAGCATTATATGACTGACCGGTGGTATCTCGACGACAGCGGAATAGTTTCCGGCATAATCTGCATAGTTGCGGGACTTATAATGCTTTCGTCACCGAAGCCGCTCATTGAGCTTCTTTGCGAAAGCAGCTCGATGTCGCTTTTTATCCGCAATATTCTCTGCGTCAGAACGGATGAGGTGTTGGCGGAGCAGAGAGTCTGCCGTCCCGTTATGCTTCCGCTTGCGGCGGCTACCGTTTTCGGACTTGCCACATATTTTGTTCCCGCGGATAGAATTTTGCTTTATTTGGGAGCGATTCTGCTTTTTACGATGCTCCTGTTTTCCCCGGAATTCGGCGTGATAGCGTTTATATTCCTTTTGCCGTTTGTCAAGGAAAACTTCCTTTTTGCATTGATTTTAACCGTATTTATATCGTATTTAATCAAGTATATCAGGGGCAAGCGCGTGTTCTCACTCGGAGCGACGGAGCTTCTTCCCGCGATAATCGGAATTATAGGACTTTTGCGGTGCCTTATCGGATATGAAGGCTCTCCCGTCGGAATCGCCTTTGCGGTAAGCCTTCCGCTTTTGTATATGTCCGTGCAGAATATGTTCCGTTCCCGTTATCTGCTGTTCTCACTTGCCGATATGCTCGGAACATCATTTTTCATAATATACGGAGTTCGCATACTCTACTGCATAGCACTGTATTTCGGAGCCGACGCGGATAGACTGTTTTCGTTTGCCGCAGGCGTTTCCGACCCCGGCACGATAGGCGAATACGCCGCGCTTTGTATGGGCTTTGCGCTGTATTCACTTACAAGAGTCGGACTGTTTTCGCGAAAAGTCACACTCTGCGCCGTTATGTCGCTTTCCGTTACCGTAATGTTTGCCATGAAAAATGCGGCGCTTGTGCTTGCCGCAATCGCCGCGGTGCTCGTGTATGCCGTTGCGTCAAGGCAGAAAGATGTTATATTCAGTCTGCCCGTTGCGGCGGTTTTGCCGGTATGCTACCTGCTCTTTTCGTCAAATGATATCGCCGCATCGCTCGTTTCGGTGTTCACTGCCGGAAATACGGGCAAGGCGGTGCTTAACGGAAAAGATTTTCTCTATATGTTCGGCATAGGCGGAGTATTGCTTATAGCGGTGTTTATTCTGCTTTCGCTTTCAAAGCGTATGTCGGTGCACTGCGGAGTTGACGACAAGAGAAGAAGCGTATATGCCGCAACCACCTCGTCCGCCGTTGCCACGGCAGTATATCTTATCGCGGGCGGCGGAGGTCTTGCACATCCGTCGGTACTGTTCATAGTGACCGTAGCGGCACTTTCCTCGGCGTTCAACAGAGATAACACGCTTCACGCCGCATTCGGCACGGAGCTTTTATATGATTCGGAGGTCAGATAATGAAAAGCAACAGTCGCAGGGGAAGAATAAACATAGTCGATGTGCTTATTGTTCTTATTCTTATGGCGCTTGTCGCCTACATCGTGATTTCGGCAAGCGGAGCGCTTTCCGAGAAGAAGCATACGGTGGACAATAAGGTCGAAGTCACACTGTCACCGTATTCGAATTTTGAACATCTTTCGGTAATATCCGTCGGAGATGAGCTCTACCTTGACGATTGCTCCGCTCCTTTGGGAACGGTAAGCGAGATAAATATATCTCAAACAGGCGACAGCGCGGTGATAAGAGTGCTTGCGTCGTTCCCGCACGACGCCGATGTATACACATCGGACGGTCTTTTAGTTGCAAGAGGTATGAGCTATACGGCAAGAACAAAGGATTGCCTCTTTGCGGCAAATTGCACGGGCATACGCCCCGTATCAGTTGCCACACCGAAAGAAAGCGAGGAATAAGCCGTGCCTGATAAGAAGAGAAAGTTCAACATAGTCGATT
Source organism: Eubacteriales bacterium (assembly GCA_045627885.1). Lineage (GTDB taxonomy): Bacteria > Bacillota > Clostridia > Oscillospirales > CAG-272 > CALCTE01. The sequence continues at coordinate 8,695 of JAZQOM010000008.1, read as the reverse complement.
TCGTACTCCTTGCCGTAATACTTTTGTTTGCGGTATCGATTGTCGCAAAGATAATCTATCCCGACTTTTTCCGCACCAAGCCACGAACCGTAACGGTAAGCTGCACATTCACGACAGACAGCGATATGTCGCCGTACGCCGCCGCACTGAAGGACGGAGACAAGATATACATTAACACGGATGTTCTTCTCGGAACGATAACGAAAACGGATTCCAAAGAAGCGCTTTCCGACGAAGACGGAGAAGCGTCGGATAAGACCGAATACACGATTACGGCGATATGCGACCTGTCTTTTGAGAGCGGCGCTTACAGGGCAAAAGACGGAACGGCAATCACTACGGGAAGTGTTTTGGAGGTTAACACGAAGGACACATTCTGCATATTGTCGGTAGAGAACACGATAGAAGCAAAAAATTGATTTTTTGTAAAAACTATTGTATTTGTATTTTTTTCGTGATATAATCGTTTTGTATACAGAAGTGTCTATACTATCTGACTGAAAGGGACTGAATATATGAAATCAATAGAAGTAACAGTGGTTAACCCCGTGGGACTTCATGTAAGACCGGCGACATTCTTCATAAAGAAAGCCAATTCTTACAAATCAAGTATATGGGTAGAAAAAGATGACCGCAGAGTCAACGCAAAAAGCCTTTTGGGCGTGCTTTCTCTCGGAGTTGTAAAGGGAATGACGATAACGCTCATCGCCGACGGAGACGATGAAGACGAAGCGCTTGCAGGACTTGAAGACTTAATCAAAAACGGTCTCAACAGCGAAGAAATGAATGTTTGACAAAAAATCACGCTTGAAAAAGCGTGATTTTTTTATATATTTTAATAAAAATTGTATAATAACTATTGCACAGCCGAAAAATCTGTGATATAATTCTCTGGTAATATGTGCATTGCTTCGCACAGAATACACACGCGCACTTCTCACGGAGAATGGTTTGCCGCAAGGCATAAAGCTCCGATAATGGAGACGCGGAGGAAAAAAACCAAAGGAGGACATTAAAAATGTCAGTAGTTTCAATGAAGCAGTTTCTTGAAGCGGGCGTTCACTTCGGTCACCAGACCAGAAGATGGAACCCCAAAATGGCAGAGTACATCTTTGCCGAGAGAGGCGGAATCCACATCATCGACCTCCAGAAGACCGTTAAGAAGACGGAAGAGGCGTATATGTTTATCCGCGATATCGCACTCAACGGCGGCAACATTATGTTCGTCGGCACCAAAAAGCAGGCTCAGGACACAATCAAAGAAGAGGCTGAAAGATGCGGTATGTTCTATGTCAACAACCGTTGGCCCGGTGGTATGCTCACCAACTTCAAGACAATCAAGAAGAGCCTCAACCGTCTCAACAAGCTCTATGAGATGAGCAACGACGGCACATTCGACCTTCTCACAAAGAAGGAAGTCAGCGCTCTCAACAAGGAGATTGCAGACCTCGAGAAGAACCTCGGCGGTATCAAGAATATGACCGAGCTTCCCGCAGCGCTCTTCATCGTTGATACGCACAAGGAGCACAACGCAGTTCTCGAAGCACGCAAGCTCAACATTCCGATTGTAGCAGTTGTAGATACGAACTGCGACCCCGACGATGCAGACTACATCATCCCCGGTAACGATGATGCCATCCGCGCAATCAAGCTCATCGCTTCCATTATGGCAAGCGCTGTTCTTGAGGGCAAGCAGGGCGAGCAGCTCGAGGTTTCCGACGAAGCAGAAGCTCCCGCGGAAGCAGAGCAGGTAAACGAATAATTTACAAGGAGATTACGAAAATGGCAGAGATAACTGCACAGGCTGTTAAAACGCTTCGTGAAAAGACCGGCTGCGGAATGATGGAATGCAAAAAGGCGCTTGTTGAAACAAACGGCGACTTTGATGAAGCAGTCAAGGTATTAAGAGAAAAGGGACTTGCAGTTGCCGCAAAGAAGGCAGAGAGAATCGCTGCCGAGGGTATCGTTGATATCGCTCATTGCGACAAATGCGGCAGAACCGCTATGATAGAGGTCAATGCGGAGACCGACTTCGTTGCAAAGAATGCGGAATTCCAGAACTTTGTAAAGGGATGCCTTTCCACAATTCTCAAGAACGCTCCCAAGGATGTTGAGGAGCTTCTCACAATGAAGTATGACGATACGGACTTTACCGTAGAAGCAACACTCAAGGATAAGATTCTTACGATAGGCGAGAATATGAGCATTCGCCGTTTCGTGCTTGTAGAGGGCCCCGCGTCATTCTACATTCACGGCAAGGGCAGCATCGGCGTAATCGCAGTAGGCGAGGCAGACGCAGATGTTGCGGCAAAGCCCGAATTTGCGGAGATGCTCCGTAATGTGGCTATGCACTGCGCAGGCACGGATGTTCCCCCCGTATATATGGCAAAAGAGGATGTTCCCGCAGAGGCAATCAATGCGGAGAAGGAAGTTCTCATCGCACAGATAAAGAACGACCCCGCAAACGCAAAGAAGCCCGAGCAGATAATCGAGAAGATGGTAACGGGACGCCTCGGCAAGTACTATCAGACATACTGCCTCTTCGAGCAGGAATATGTCAAGGACGATTCCATGAGCGTAGGCAAGTATATTGACAGCGTAGCAAGAGAAATCGGAGCATGCAAGGTCAAGGGATTCTATCGCTTTGAAAAGGGCGAAGGACTCCAGAAGCGTGAAGAGGACTTTGCGGCAGAGATAGCAAAGCTTGCAGGCGGCAACAAATAATAAAAGAGCATAGGGATTTTCACCGCACGACGGAAGCCGTGCGGTGAAAAAACCGAAAAAAGTGCGATATAAGCATTGACAAAGCGGTGCTTATGTGATAATATATAAAAGCGCCGAAAAGGGCGTAAAAACCGAATATGATCCACTAGCTCAGTTGGCAGAGCACTTGACTTTTAATCAAGGGGTCCGGAGTTCGAATCTCCGGTGGATCACCAAGCAAAAAGCCTTGTAAGTAAGCCACTTATAAGGCTTTTTTGTTTTTGCTTTTTTTAGAACAAATCCCGCGTTTTCTAACACTTTTCTAACATTTATTCAGCGGACAATAATTTTTCCATATCGGAAAGCAAGTCTTTTTTTCTGTTCATATCCAAGTGACCGTATGTATTCGACGTAAGAGTAATATTTGAATGCCCGAGCCACTCTTGAACATCCTTTAAGCCTTTATTGTTCGAAAGCATTATACTTGCGCAGGTATGCCGCAAATCGTGAAGCCGAATTTTCTTCAAACCGTATTTTGAAATAAGCTTTTGAAAATACTTTGTGATAAAGTCGGGGCGAATGGGAACGCCGTTCTTTTTTGTAAAAACATAATCGGAATTGAAATATTCTTTTCCGAAAAGCTTTTTATACTCTTGTTGTTCTTGCTTGATACTGCGGAAGATATTACAGATATAATCATTCATCGGGAAGCTGCGGTGCGAGCTTTGATTTTTTGTTATATCTTTTTCAATGCGTTGTTTGTTCAATACTACCGTATGGGATATAGTAAGCATTTTATTGTTAAAGTCAACACTATCCCATTTTATACCGCATAATTCGCTTCTGCGTAGACCGTAACAAAGAAAGATATAATACACATTGTATAATTCATCATCTTTGATACTTTCAAGAAACAAAAGCGCTTCTTGCTTTGTGTAACAATTCGGAGAACGCCTTTCCGCTTTCGGAATGTTGCATAATTCGGTGGGATTGCTTTGTATATATCCCTGCCGAATAGCTTCTTTGAATATTTGATGAAGAATTGTACGCAGATGTTTGAGCGAATTTGCAGAAAGACCACCGCTTCCGTCTATTCTTCCGCACTCGGATTCATAATCGAAAAATGTTTGAATATCCGTGAAAGTAATATCTTTCAGCAGTATATCATTTTTTGTAAAATAGGGAATGATTTGTGAATCACATATAGTGATATAACCGTTATAAGTGACGATATTTACAGTTTTCTTTTTGATTTCAAGCCATATTCGGATAAATTCCGAAAAGCTTATTTGCGTAGAATTTGAATTACAGTTTTTGTCAAAGCTTTCGAGAGTTTTTGCAAGGAACGCTTGAGCTATTTTTTTATTGCCTTTACATGAATAATTTGAACATATCCATTTTTGACGCCTCTTTCCGTTTTCTTTTAGATTTATTACGGCATAGTATTTGCCGTTTTTTATTTGTAGGCTTCCTGTCATACTTCTCCTTTCTTTCGAAAATATGCGGCGAGCCTCGGCAGGACAAGAGAGGAAACGGACGCTCCGCGTGCTCTCTCAAATCCGCGCTTCACTTGAAGCGCTGCACTTCCGATTTCCCCTTGACAGACTCGCAAGCTCGCTGTCGATCGGGGGCGGAAGCTTGTGCTTCTGCGCTCATCGCGGATTTGCCTGCTACTCACCGCATATTTTCTTGCCTACTGCGTTATTCAAATTGAAGTGTAGTATATTCAGATGTATTCAAAAAATTGATTATTGATGATTTCGGAATGATATACTTTTTTCCGATTTTAATTGATTTAATAGTATTGTCTTGAAGTAATTTATATATCGTATTTTTTCCGACACGCAGTATTTCTTTTAATTCGTTGACCGATACAACATCGGGATATTTGCTTAACATTATTCCACCTCTATTTCGCGGGGAAAAAGCTCTCTGTTTTCGCAGTAATAATAATGATTTATACGCCGCAGAAAAGCTTTCCAAGATGATTTATCATTATTTTGAACATTAGTAAATTGACTGTAAAGCGGTATGTTTGAAATGATATATACTTTTGTGTAACACGCTTGCTTGTCCTGATAACGTGCGGGAAGCTTGCAGGGGTATCTATCCAAATATTGAAGCATATCTTTTAGCTGAATACTTGAACGGAATTCTTCAAAAACAATAACGTCTTGTGAAACGTAATTGTCGAAAGGATGGTTGTAATTTGTTACGACGTATAAAGATTTACTGTCGTGATTGTTATGTACATAACGGCTTTTTCCCGCTCCCGTTTCACCGTAAATATATGTAACATCAATTTCGCGGTCAACAGTTTCAAATTTTTCTCGGATAATCACTTGACGCGCTTTATCCATATAATCAATATCTTTGTATTTTTCGGGGAATTCTTCAAGTATTTCCGAATTTGAACATCCGTCTTTTATCATTTGATAAACTTCTTCATTTGTGTTGATTGCTTTATCTTTTTCAATGGGCAGTTCCCCGAATTCTTCAAAAGTATCGGGAAGATTTGTATCTTTTTTATCACTATCGGCATATTTGCCTTCTTTGCGGATATAGTCGAGGCATTGAGAAGCTGAACCGCGGCAAGAATCAAAATGACCTTGATAAAATCGTTTTTCGAGTGTCGAAAACATTATAGCGTTCTTTGAATAAATGAATATGTGCGTATGGTATGTTCCGTTTTCCACTCCGATTTCATCACACATACACCAATAAGACAATGATAATTCACTCAAATTCTTCTTGATTTGTTCGTGCGAATAGCCGTGTTCAATGGGATTATTGATAGTTATCAACCATTTTCGGCTTGCTTTTGTACGTGCTATGATAAACACCTCACTTATATAAAAATAATTATGTACACAAAACACACGGTTGCTAAAGGTAATACTATACTTTAGCAACCTACCGCAGGCGGTTTCACAACCGCGTGCGGTATGTTACAATTTGTATTATATACAAAATGGAGCATTTGTCAATATGTAAAATGAAAATAATTTCAAATTGTTCATTTTACATTTTGTATTGACAATGCAAAATATCTATGATAGAATACCGAAAAAGGCGGTGATACTGTGAATAAAGAATTTGAAGCATATAAAAATATGTTTACGCCCGAAGAAAGAAAAATGCTTGTCGCTATGTCAATAAAAGCCAACAGAGAGAAAAACGGTCTTTCGCAGAAAGAAGTTGCGGACGCTTTGGGTATAAATGCACAAACATATTCGTCATACGAGCGGGGGAGAAGCGAAGCGCCGTATGAAATACTTGTAAGATTATCTTTATACTACGGAATTCCGCTTGATATTCTTCTGCAAAGGGATAATTTCGGAAAAGACCGTCTTGCAATTATAGAGCAGTTAAAACAAGTTACAGACGGTATGCAGGATATGAAAGAAAAACTTGTATCGGACGATACAAAGGATACAAAAAATATTGAAGAATTGACAAAGGCGTTTGCAGGTCTTTCGGATATATTGAGCCAATTAAAAGATAAAATATAAAAGGCATACTGATAAACAGTATGCCTTTAATAACGCAGTAGTTTCTAACACTTTTCTAACACTTTTTAGTTTTTTTGGATTTTTTGGAAAGCTGATAAATTCGTCATTCTTTTTAATAATAGCTTGTAAAGCCGCTTTACAAAAGGGAATAAAGAGTATTGAACGGTAAAGCAAAATACAAACTAATTCATACGGCATCCAACTTTTAATCAAGGGGTCCGGAGTTCGAATCTCCGGTGGATCACCACAAGAAAAGCGTCCGCAGATGCAGTGTGTTCTTAAGGACAGTTGAGAAATCAAATTAAGCGCAAGAGCATTGCGAGGCAAAAGAGATACCGAGATAGGCTGAAATGCTTGTCTCAGTATTCTTTTACCTATGGCGATATATTCAAATGAGATTGTCAAAGCAATTTGTTTTGGCAGTCTTATTTTTATTTCGTACATTCGCCCACACATTCGTATTATCTTCTTTTTATCCTACAATATAGCCAAAGGAGGTCGAAAGACTATGAAAGAAATCAAAAGGCGGTTGGTACTGGACGATTTTGAGTATCGGTTATTGGTCGGATGCGTGAATAAGGCAAGAACAATGTTCATTGACGAGGGCAAACCGATTGAGGCTGTATCCGCCCTGCTTCTCAAAATCATTGACGCACCCACAAAGAAAAGCAAGATAAGGAGATGAACAAAATGGAAAAATCATTATTCGAGCAAATGGGCGGTACATACAAGCAGGTCGAAGATTATCTGCTCCCCGATGTTGAACTGCCGGAAGAAAAGCCAATCGGCGTTTGGGGTACACGACACTACCACCATATGAGAAAAACAAAACGCATCCTTTTCAGCCAGTTGGTAATCAGTGGCAAGATGAACGACTACATTGCCGATATCGACAAACAGGCGGAGGAAATGTTCTCTCAGTTGGTAAAGCAGTTTGCCGAGCGTGACGGTATTACGGAAACGCTCAAAGCCGCTGACCAAATGAAATGGGTACGGCAGATGAACAGCATACGAGCGCAGGCGACCGAAATCGTGAACAACGAACTGATTTATAACTGACGGAGGAAACGAACATGAAGAAGCTTATAGCCATTATAATTGCCATTATTACACTGATTGGTATGAAACTGCCAACCCGGCAAAGCCCGCTGAAACGCCCGTTATGGAGCCGATAAGCACCGTTATTGAAACGGTCAAGGAAGAGCCGCCCGAAACGGAAGAACCGCAAACAGAGCCGTTTATGACAGTCACAGAGGAAAGCGAAACAGAATCCGCCGAAACCGAGCTGGTTATCACCAAACCCAAGCAAGAAGCAAAGCCGCAGACCGAAAAGTCGAAAAAGCAAAAGCAGGAAACGCCAACGGTTAAAACGGAAAGGCAGGAAAGCGGAGGCATCGTCATCGGCGATCCGACACCTACGCAAACCTATTCTTGCGGTGTCAGTGGACACCACTGTACGGGACCGGAAACGCACTCATTCATCTGCGAACTTGAACAGAAAGGGTGCGAATACTGCGGTTCCCACAGTTGTCCGAGTTTTTATGCGGTGGACGAATGGGGACAAGGATGCTACACGCCGAGCAAAAGCCGGAAATACGACATTCACGCTGATCCGGTATGGTACTGCCAGACTTGCGGAAAGAAATGCGGAGACGGCAGAAACGGCACCTGCGTTCAGTTTGTTTTAGACTGCGCCTGCCCGAACTGCGGCAAACAGGTCAAAGCGTGGACTTACCATTATTGCAAATAGAATAGATACAGAAACAGCGGCAGGGATTTTTTCAATCCTTGCCGCTGTGCTAATGTGTTTACTTTTTCGTCATGGTATAAGAGTTTGCACCGCTTGTTTCCGTTATCGTAATCGTATCGCCGTTTAAGGCGAATGTATAAGTTATGTCATTGATGTGCATATCTTCAAAATCAAACGAAACGGTGTCATCCTTAACGGAATAATCAAAAACATATCTTGTCGTTCCGCCCAAGCACATAGCTCCTTTGCCTTTGCCGTCAAACTCATACGCCGTATAGTCATCAATGTAATATGTGCCATCAAAGTCGGATGCATCCGGCGTTTTCGAGCAGCTCCGGCAAATCAGAACGATGTCAAGCACGACTGCCGCAAGAATCAGCGCAGAAACAATATAAAAGCCGTATCTGCGAAGAAACCGTTTCCATTTCGGCACCTTTCTTCTTTTTTGCGGCGTCGGCGGCATTCTTACCGGACGGCGAACATTATTGTTTTCCATCATAAACATCCCTTTACTTAAACAGCGGTAGCGGTTTTTAAGCCGTTACCGCTGTTTTCGGTTAAATATTATTGTTCATTCTTTCTCTTTTTGCCGTAAGCGAGGCAGGCACAAAGTCCCATAGAGGAAAGTGCAAGCAGCATCACCCAAAGAGTCATATTGCAATTGTCTACGGTTTGAGGAGATGTCGGCTCTTCTTCGAGCTTAGCAATATACCCGTTTCCACCCTGTGCA
>JAZQOM010000007.1:0-8541 GCA_045627885.1 Eubacteriales bacterium | reverse complement strand
CCTCCATCGGGCTTCACCAGCGGGACAATGATAAGCTTTAGTCCACTTTGAAGCACCTGCGGCATTTGGGCAACACCCTGTTGGTGGTGGAGCATGACGAGGACACCATGCGCGCAGCGGATTACCTCATTGACATCGGCCCCGGTGCGGGCAGCCACGGCGGCCAAATCGTCTCCGCCGGAACACCCCGGGAGGTCATGGCTGACCCCAATTCTCTGACAGGGCAGTATCTGTCCGGGAAAAAGAAAATCGAAGTACCCCAAAGCCGCCGCCAAGGAAACGGCAAGTGGCTCACCGTCCGGGGTGCGGCGGAAAACAACCTGAAGAATATCGACGTTTCCGTGCCGTTAGGCACGTTTACCTGTGTTACCGGCGTGTCCGGCAGCGGAAAATCCAGTCTGGTCAATGAAATCCTCTTCAAGAAGTTAGGCGCGGACTTAAACCGCATGAAAGCCCATCCCGGCAAATTTACCGCCATCGAGGGGGAGGAAGCGCTGGACAAGGTCATCTGCATCGACCAAAGTCCCATCGGGCGCACACCGCGTTCCAATCCCGCAACATATACGGGAGTGTTCACCGATATCCGCGACCTTTTTGCACAGACACCGACGGCAAAAGCCAAAGGCTACGGAAGTGACAGATTTTCTTTTAATGTAAAGGGCGGCAGATGTGAAGCGTGCAGGGGCGACGGCACAGTTTTGATTGAGATGAACTTCTTGCCCGATGTTTACATTCAGTGCGATGTTTGCGGCGGTGCAAGATACAACAGAGAAACGCTTGAGGTGAAATTTAAGGATAAGAGCATATCCGATGTACTCAATATGACCGTCGATGAGGCATATCTTTTCTTTGACAGCGTTCCCAAGATAAAGAGAAAACTGCAGACTCTTGTCGATGTCGGACTCGGCTATATAAAGCTCGGACAGTCATCGACGACGCTTTCGGGCGGTGAAGCGCAGAGAGTAAAGCTTGCGACGGAGCTTTCAAAGCGCCCGACGGGGAAGACCGTGTATATTCTCGACGAGCCCACCACGGGACTTCACTCATACGATGTAAACAATCTTATATCAATTCTCCAAAGGCTTGTGGAAGCGGGCAACTCCGTAATAGTTATAGAGCATAATCTCGATGTTATAAAAACCGCCGACTATATTATCGACCTCGGTCCCGAGGGCGGAGACGACGGCGGCACGGTGGTTGCGTACGGAACACCCGAGCAGGTTGCAAAATGCGAAAAATCGTATACGGGACAGTTTTTGAAAAAGATTTTGAAAGAGAGACTATAATCTATGTTTCCGAAGGAACTTGAAAAAGATTTGCTTTCCGTAAAAAAGCCGTCAAGGTATGTCGGCGGTGAATACGGAGAAACAAAAAAAGACAAGAACGCAGTCGATATCCGATTTGCGTTCTGTTTTCCCGATGTATATGAGATAGGTATGTCAAATCTCGGAATGAAGATACTCTGCGGCGTTCTTAACAGCCGAGATGACTGTTATTGTGAGCGCGTTTTTGCTCCGTGGCCCGATATGGGAGAGCTTTTATTAAAAAAGAATATCCCACTCTACGCTCTGGAAAGCGGCGACAGCCTCGATAAATTCGATTTTTTGGGATTTACTCTGCAATATGAGATGTGCTATACAAATGTACTGTATATGCTTGAGCTTGCAAAGATACCGCTTCTTGCAAAAGACAGAGGCGACGATTTTCCGATAGTCATAGGCGGCGGCCCGTGCTCATATAACCCCGAGCCCATGGCGGATGTATTTGATTTGTTCAATATCGGAGAGGGTGAGGAAATGCTCTCCGAAATTATGAATCTGTATGCCGATTGCAAGAAGAAGGGACTTTCAAAAAAAGAATTCTTAAAGCTTGCCGCAAAGATTAACGGCGTATATGTTCCGTCACTATATAATGTCGATTACAATGAAAACGGCACCGTAAAATCAATTAAGCCCGTATCCGAGGATATACCCGAAAAGATTACAAAAAGCGCGGTAAGCGACCTTGACTCTATGTTCGTTCATACATCGGAGCCCGTGCCGTCACTTGATACCGTTCACGACAGAATTGTGATAGAGGTGTTCAGAGGATGCTTCCGCGGTTGCCGATTCTGTCAGGCGGGTTTCCTTAATCGCCCTGTGAGAGAGCGTTCGCCCGAAAATATCAACGAGCAGGCAAAATGTCTTGCACATGCCACGGGATATGACGAAATATCGCTTTCGTCGCTTTCGATAAGCGACTATTCGCGGCTTGAGGAGCTTGTCGATAAACTGACTTCGTGGACTGATTCAAAGAAGATAAACCTTTCGCTTCCGTCTATGAGAGTCGATAATTTCGACGGCGAACTTTATAAAAAAATATCCGGCACGAGAGGTAGCGGACTTACATTTGCACCCGAAGCGGGCACACAGCGCTTAAGGGATGTAATAAACAAGAATGTCACGGAAGAAGAAATAATCAGAATGGCAAGAGAGGCGTTCCGCGTCGGTAAAACAAATATAAAGCTCTATTTTATGATAGGTCTTCCGACGGAGACGGACGAGGACATCAAGGCGATAGCCGACCTTGCGCAAAGTATAGTCAACGAGTATTACCATACAGAACACGCCAAAGGAAAATCGGTCTGCGTAACCTTAAGCGTTGCCGCCTTTATTCCCAAGCCGTTTACGCCGTTTCAATGGGAAGCGCAGAATACGGTTGACGAGTTCAAGCGTAAGCAAAAGCTATTGCGCGACAGTATCACAAGCAGAAAAATAATATATAACTACCACGATTCCGAAGTCGGTATGATAGAGTCCCTTCTCGCAAGAGGTGACAGGCGCGTTTGCAAAGCCGTGTTGAATGCATATAAAAACGGCGCCGTATTTGACGCGTGGGATGAGTATTTCGATATGGAAAAATGGCAAAAAGCTTTTGCCGATGCGGGAATAATCCCTGATTTTTACACTTGCAGAAAGAGAGATTTCGACGAAGTCTTGCCCTGGTCGCACATAAGCTGCGGTGTAAATGAAGAATTTTTCAAAAGAGAAGCAATACGCGCATACGAGGGAAAAACTACGCCGAATTGCTCGGAAAAATGCTCCGGATGCGGTGCGGATAAAATAACGGACGGTAAGTGTATATGCAGAAGATAAGGATTATTTACGAAAAGCGCGACAACGCCAAATTCATATCGCATCTTGACCTTGTCAGAGTTGTCACAAGAGCAATAAAACGCGCGGAGCTTCCGATAGTGTATTCGCAGGGCTTCAATCCGACGCCGAGGCTCAACTTTGCTCTTCCGCTCTCGCTCGGGCAGGAGAGTATATGTGATGTGATGAACATAAAAATCGAACCAGATATGGATTGCGAGGAAATAAAGTCAAAGCTTTCGGTACAGTTTCCCGACGGACTTGTAATAAAAGAGGTATATGTTGCACCAGAGCCGTCGGTCGACTTCAAATATGCACGCTATGTTATCACGGTATATGATTCCGTATCGGAAAAAACCGTCTTTGACTGCTTTGCCCGCGACGAGATAAATGTGATAAAGAAAACCAAAAGCGGAGAAAAGCTCACCGATATAAAGCCTTTTATAAAAGAGGTTTTCACAGAAAAAGCAACCGATGCGCTGAAGATTCACTGCGTGCTCGATTCAAAAGACCCGAATTTCTTAAATCCGGAGTATATCATAAAGGCTCTTTGCGAATACACCGGCACTTGTATCAAAAACTATTCTGTATTAAGAACTCAAATACTTACAGAGGATATGGCAGATTACAGATAAATAAATTGAAAAAACTGCGGTTTTCCGCAGTTTTTTTCGTTATATCTTATTGACAACAATAAATTATAATTGTATAATTGTATACACATATACAAAAGGAGCTGACACAATGTTAGAGATATCAAACAAGACGAATTTACTTGAGCAGAAATCCTATGAATACCGGATTCAGGATGTAAAAGAGCCCGAATTATACAGAGATATTTACAGTTACGATACAGTTCCGAAGGTACCGTTTAACCATAGGCGTTCTCCTATGAATATGCCTGAAAAAATATGGATTACCGATACCACATTCAGGGACGGTCAGCAGTCCGTTGAGCCTTATAGCGTAAAACAGATTGTAGATATATACAAGATGCTGTCAAAGCTTGGTGGCAAAAACGGCATCATCAGGCAGACGGAGTTCTTCATTTACAGCGAAAAAGACAGAAAAGCCATAGAAGAGTGTCGTGCTCTCGGACTTGAATTTCCCGAGATAACGACATGGATAAGAGCAAGCAAGGAAGACTTCAAGCTTGTAAAAGACCTCGGCATCAAAGAAACGGGCATTCTCGTAAGCTGCTCGGACTATCATATATTCAAAAAGCTCAAAATGAGCAGAGTTGAGGCGATGAATCAGTATCTCGCGACGGTTGCACAGGCATTCGAAGCGGGAATTGTGCCGAGATGTCATCTTGAGGATATCACGAGGGCTGATTTCTACGGCTTTGTCGTGCCGTTTGTGAATGAGCTTCAAAAGATGTCAAAGCAGGCGGGAATTCCCGTAAAAATCCGCGCCTGCGACACTATGGGCTACGGCGTTCCGTATTCCGAGGTTGCGCTTCCGCGAAGCGTGCCCGGCATCATTTACGGCTTGCAGCAGTATTCCGATGTTCCGAGCGAAATGCTCGAATGGCACGGTCATAATGACTTTTACAAAGCCGTTGCAAATGCATCTACCGCATGGCTCTACGGAGCATCAGCCGTCAACTGCTCGCTTCTCGGCATAGGAGAAAGAACGGGAAATGTTCCGCTTGAAGCTATGGTTTTCGAATATGCTTCACTCAAAGGAACTCTTGACGGAATGGACCCGACCGTTATTACAGAGATTGCCGATTACTTCAAAAACGAGATAGGCTACAACATTCCGCCAATGACGCCTTATGTCGGAGATAACTTTAATGTAACGAGAGCGGGAATTCACGCAGACGGGCTTCTCAAGGACGAGGAGATATACAATATTTTCGATACTGCAAAAATTCTCAATAAGCCTGCCGATGTTATGGTTACAAAAACATCGGGACTTGCCGGAATAGCTTTCTGGATAAACCGCCATTATAAACTTGAAGGAACGGGTAAAGAGATTGACAAGCGTTCCGAGCTTGTTGTAAAGCTCAAGGATTGGATTGATTCCGAGTACGAAAACGGCAGACAGAATTCCATTTCAAAATCCGAGCTTGAATCTAAAATCAAAGAATACGGCGGTACATTTTAAGCCATGAATGACATTAAATTTGTATCAAGAGCGGACAGTGCCTTTGAAACACTCGAAAATGACATATTGAGCGGAGTATATGAAAAGGGCGACATTCTGACCGAGATTAAAATTTCCGAGATTCTCGGTATAAGTCGAACTCCCGTGCGTGAAGCTGTAAGACGACTTGAGCAGGAAAAGCTTGTAAAGCTTGCGTCAAAAGGCATCGTTATTGTGGGACTCACGCCCGATGACATCAACGATATCTACGATATCCGCATAAAGCTTGAAGGCTTTGCAACAAGAAAGTGCGCCGAACGGCTTACCGACGAAGAGCTCACCGAGCTATCCGATATAATCGATTTGCAGGAATTCTACACTATAAAGAATAACGCAAGCGACATAAACGATACCGACAGCAAATTTCACGATTATATCTATACTCATTCGGGGAGCGAAACACTTTGCGGCATACTTTCGTCCCTTCACAGAAAGGTGCAGAAGTACAGAAAGCTTTCCGTACAGGATTCGCAGAGGGCGCATCTTGCCGTAAAAGAGCACAGACAGATATATGAAGCGCTTGCATCTCATAACGGAGAGCTTGCGGAAGAGCTTACCTGCCGTCACATAGAAAACGCGAGAAACAATATCATAAGAAATATTAAAAAGTGAGGCAAAACAATGGGACTTACAATTGCACAGAAGATAATAAAAGCACATCTTGTCGATGGAGATATGACCGCGGCAGGTAATGAAATAGCTCTTAAAATAGACCAGACATTAACACAGGACGCCACGGGCACAATGGCGTATCTCGAATTTGAAACAATGGGAATAGACAGAGTGCGCACCGAAAAATCGGTGGCGTACATAGACCATAATACGCTTCAATGCGGATTTGAGAATGCCGATGACCACAGATATATCCAAAGCGTAGCCAAAAAGCACGGCATATATTTTTCGCGCCCCGGCAACGGCATATGCCACCAGGTGCATCTTGAACGCTTCGGAATTCCCGGTAAAACTCTGATAGGCTCCGACAGCCACACTCCCACAGGCGGCGGAATCGGTATGCTTGCGTTCGGCGCGGGCGGACTTGATGTTGCGGTTGCGATGGGCGGCGGCGCATATCATATAAGTATGCCTAAGATGTTCAAAGTCAATCTTACTGGTAAACTCCGTGATTTTGTTACAGCAAAGGATGTCAGCCTTGAAATTCTGCGTATACTTTCCGTTAAAGGCGGAGTAGGCGCAATTATAGAATGGGGAGGAGAGGGAATAAAAACTCTTTCCGTTCCCGAAAGAGCGACCATTACCAATATGGGCACGGAGCTCGGTGCAACTACATCAATATTCCCTTCCGACGAAATAACCAAAAGCTTTCTCGAAGCAGAGGGCAGAGGAGCCGATTATGTTCCGCTTTCAAGCGACAACGATGCGGTTTACGACAGAACAATAGATATCGACCTTTCAACACTCGAACCGCTTATTGCCTGCCCTCACAGTCCCGACAATGTAGTAAGCGTCGCAAGTCTCGACGACACAAAGGTCGACCAGGTATGCATCGGTTCATGCACGAATTCTTCGCTTTCCGATATGCTTAAGGTTGCGGCTCTTCTCAAAGGCAGGACAATTTCACCGGAAGTCAGCCTCTCAATCTCACCCGGTTCAAAGCAGGTGCTTTCAATGCTTGCCGAATGCGGTGCATTGAATGATATAATAGCTTCCGGCGCCCGTATTCTCGAATGCGCTTGCGGTCCCTGTATAGGTATGGGATTTTCTCCGAACTCGGCGGGTGTCAGCCTCAGAACATTCAACAGAAACTTCCTCGGCAGAAGCGGAACAAAAGACGGAAATGTATATCTCGTTTCTCCTGAAACGGCAGTCGCCGCGGCAATATTCGGCAAGATAACAGACCCGAGAAAGCTCGGCACAATGCCGGAAATCTCTATGCCGAAATCTTATAAAATCGACGATTCCGCCATAATTCCTCCCGCGTCATACGAAGAAGCAAAGACGCTCGATGTAGTTCGCGGTCCGAATATTAAGCCGTTTCCCGACGCAAATCCGATTACAGATACCGTAAAAGCGGCGCTTGTTTTGAAGGTCGGTGACAATATTACGACAGACCACATTATGCCGGCAGGCGCAAAAATTCTTCCGTATCGCTCTAATATTCCGTATCTTTCAAAATTCTGCTTTGCCGTATGCGATGAGAATTTTGCCGAAAATGCCAAGGCGGCAGGCGCAAGCATAATAGTCGGCGGCTCAAATTACGGTCAGGGCTCATCGAGAGAGCACGCCGCGCTTGTTCCGCTTTATCTCGGCGTTCGCGCCGTCATAACAAAGAGCTTTGCGAGAATTCATGTTGCAAATCTTATAAACGCGGGCATTATGCCTTTGTGCTTTGCAAATGCTGACGACTATGACAAACTCGAGCAAAATGATGAGCTTGTCCTTGAGAATGTATTTGACGGTATGGACAATGGAGAGATAATTTTGAGTAATCTTACAAAGAATATAAAGATAAAGCTTGTATGCTCATTTACGGAAAGGCAGAAAGCCATTCTCAAATCGGGTGGACTTCTTCAGTACACAAAGGGAGAATAACATAATGAAAATACAAATGAAAACGCCGCTTGTCGAGATGGACGGCGACGAGATGACACGCATTATATGGAAACTTATCAAGGATGAGCTTATTCTGCCGTTTGTGGAGCTGAAGAGCGAATACTTTGACCTCGGTCTTCCCGAGCGAGAAAAGACAAAGGACAAGGTGACGACCGATGCCGCCGCTGCTGCGAAGAAATACGGCGTTTCCGTAAAATGTGCTACAATTACGCCCAACAAGCAGAGAGTCGAAGAATACGGACTTTCGCAGATGTGGAAAAGCCCTAATGCGACAATAAGAGCCGCACTCGACGGCACGGTATTCAGAACGCCGATTATCATTGATTCCATAAAACCCGTAGTAAAGAATTGGGAAAAGCCGATTACTATTGCAAGACACGCATACGGAGATGTATACAAAGCAACAGAGTTTCGCGTGCCGTCCAAAGGAACGGCAAGACTTGTGTTCTCGGGAGAGGACGGAACGGAATTTGATGAAAAGATATACGATTTTGAGTGCGCCGGTGTTCTTCAGGGAATGTATAACAAAGACAGCTCAATAATTTCTTTCGCGCATTCGTGCTTCAAATACGCTATTGCAACAAAGCAGGATTTGTGGTTTTCCACCAAAGATACCATATCAAAAAAATACGACCAGACATTTAAGTTAATATTTGAAGAAATATTCAATGAATACTACAAGGAAGAA
>JAZQOM010000006.1:0-7821 GCA_045627885.1 Eubacteriales bacterium | reverse complement strand
CTAATTGCTATAACTGCAAGCATCACTGGCACGATTCCGACTGCGAATACTGTGCCGCAAGAAACGATGAAGTAATAGACTGCAAATCCTATTCCTATGATACTTGTCCGTATTATCAAAGCCCTTCGGGAGGCTCATCTTCGTCTTCTTCGTCATCTTCATCATCAGACCATTTGCCGCTCGGTTGCATAGGTGTTATATTTTTCATTATATTGGGATTTATAATTACAATCGGCAATTCCTGCGGTATAATCAATTTCCATTGAAAGAATGCGCTTTGCAAAGAATCACATTAAATATCGGGTATATCGTTTTCAAAAGCGATATACCCGATATTTTTTATCCCACACAGCTTTTTATGAATATGAGAACGGAAAAAATGAGCAACGCCGCCGCAAAATATCCCGATAGCGTTCCCATGCCGTCCTTTTCTCGCGGCGGCGCGGACGATATCAGTGCGTCGTTTACATTTACCAAAACAACATCCTCGCTGTATTTTACGATACTTTCCCATCCGATACTGCATACCGCCTGCTTCTGCGCAAACGGAAGCACGGACTTTCTTCTCGTTATCTGAAGCGAAACTATTTTTCCGTCCGCGTCTATCGTGGCATCGCTTATTCTGCCGAGCGATTTTCCGCTCGAAACGCTGATTACGGGCTTTCTTTTCAGTTCTCCGAAGAGTGCCATTGACAAAACTCCCATAAAAAATCCGTTTGTAGCCTATATATATGCCGCCCGGGGATAAAAATATACATAAATTACCTTAAAAAATATGTAAAAATACTTGCGAAAAAGTCGCTTCCATTATATAATATATTGAATATCTATTTTCTCATATTGAAAGGAATATGCGATATGGAAAAAGTCAGTGATTTCTACGGAAAGTATGTGTTTACCGACGCCGTAATGCGCGAAAAGCTCTCTAAATCGGCATACGATTCTCTCCGCAGCACAATAGACAGAGGCGAAATGCTTGACGCAAGCATCGCCGACGAGGTCGCCGACGCGCTCAAAAATTGGGCGATAGAGAACGGCGCAACTCATTTTACGCATTGGTTTCAGCCACTGACCGGAGTTACCGCCGAAAAGCACGAGGCTTTTATCACTCCGAATTCCGACGGAACGGTTATTATGGAATTTTCGGGCAAGGAGCTCATAAAGGGTGAGCCGGACGCTTCAAGCTTCCCCTCGGGCGGACTGAGAAATGTGTTTGAGGCAAGAGGCTATACCGCCTGGGACTGCACATCTCCCGCATTTATCAAAGACAACGCTCTGTGCATACCGACGGTTTTCTTCTCCCACAACGGCGAAGCGCTCGACAATAAAACTCCGCTTCTGCGTTCTATGGAAGCGGTGAGCAAGCAGGCTCTCCGCGTTCTGAGATTTTTGGGCGACAACACAACGACGAGAGTTATCTCCAATGTCGGCGCGGAGCAGGAATATTTCCTTGTCGACAGAGAAAGCTTTGAAAACCGCCTCGACCTCAAAATATGCGGCAGAACTCTGTTCGGCGCAAGAAGCGCAAAAGGGCAGGAAATGGACGACCACTACTTCGGGCGCTTGCGTCTCAGAGTGGGCGAATATATGAGAGAGCTCGACAGTGAGCTCTGGAAGTTCGGTGTTGCAAGCAAGATGCGCCACAACGAGGCGGCTCCCGCACAGCACGAGCTTGTTCCGCTTTACGCTTCGGCAAACATCGCCTGCGACAACAACCAGATTATTATGGAAACGATGCGCCGCGTCGCAAAAAAGCTCGGGCTTGCCTGCCTTTTGCACGAAAAGCCCTTTGAAGGAGTAAACGGAAGCGGCAAGCACAACAACTGGTCGCTTGCGACAAACACAGGCAAAAATCTGTTAAATCCCGGCAAAACGCCCGAGGACAACACGAGCTTTCTTCTGTTTATAAGCGCCGTTATAAAGGCGGTCGATGAATACGCCGACTTATTGCGCTTTGCCGCGGCAACTCCCGGCAACGACGAGCGTCTCGGTATGTCGGAAGCGCCTCCCGCGATAATCTCGATGTTCTTGGGCGATGAGCTCACGGGCATTCTCGCGTCGATAGCGGACGAAAAAGAAGTCCACTCAAAGAGCGCGGAAAGAATAAGCGCAGGCGTCAACTCTCTGCCCGACCTTCCGAAAGAGACGACGGACAGAAACAGAACATCTCCCTTTGCCTTTACCGGCAACAAGTTCGAGTTCCGTATGTGCAGCTCCTCCGCGTCTATCGCAACGCCGAGCTTTATAATGAACACGATTGTCGCGCAAAGCCTTTCCGAGATAGCCGACAGGCTCGAAAGCGAGAGCGGAGACGCAAGCGAGATAGCCTGCCGCATAGTCGGTGACATATATCGCAAGCACAGCCGCATAATCTACAACGGAAACAATTACAGTAACGAATGGAGAGCGGAAGCCGCAAGACGCGGACTGCCCAATCTCGCGTGCTCTGTGGAGGCATATTCCGCACTCAAAGCTCAAAAGAATATCGATGTTCTGACAAAGACGGGCGTTCTTACTCCGACGGAAATATGCGCAAGGCTTGAGACATCGTACGAAACCTATTCAAAGACAATAAACATCGAAGCGCAGATAATGAGCCACATGGCATACAGGCAGATTCTTCCCGCGGCAAACAGCTATTGCTCGGAGCTTGCAGACGAAGCGATACGCCTTGAAAAGCTCGGTATGGACGCATCGCTTGTAAAAGCCGATATAGAAAAGCTGCTTGCGCTCATAAAGGCGGCAAGAGAAATACTCTCCGAGCTTGACGAAAAGCTGACAAGACTTTCGGAGCTGTCCGCAGCAGACAAAGCGTTCTATTTCCATGACTTTGTTATGCCGAAGCTCCGCGCCGTCAGAGAAGCCTGCGACGATATGGAGCGCATGATGCCCGAGAACAAGTGGCCCATGCCGAATTATATGGATTTAATGTATAAAAAGATATAATAAAGACCGAAAAAGGAGTCGTTTATGAAAAACAAGAAATTCGCCGCCGTCGCATCTGTATCTCTTGCCGCGCTTGTAGCGGCGGGGCTTACCGCGGCAGCTGTTGCGGGAACGGCATCGACCTACGACCCGTCTCAAGACCCTCTTGTAACAAAGAGCTATGTCGATTCTTATGTAAACGAAAAAATACTCAACATAAACAAAACAGTGAGCGAAAGCGTGGCTTCTGCGGTTGAAAGCGAGCTTACAAAGCAGCTTGAAGAGCTTGATGTTATCGATAAAATAAAAAGCGAAGTCAAGGACGACATCGTAAATGAGCTTTACGCCGAGATATACGCCGAGGTTTACAATAAAGTCGAAGCGGAGGTTCTTGCCAATATCTCCGATATCTCCGTTTCTGCCGACACATCCTACAAGCTTTTATGCCTTGATAAAGGTCAACGGCTTATCGGCGTCGGCTGTACGGAAATAATAATGAGAGAGGGCGCAGCCACAATAATCACAGTCGAAGACGGACTTTCCGACATCACGGCGGGCAAAGACCTCGTTTCCGGCGACAAGGCTGAATTCAATCACTATTTCGTCATACCCAAGGACGACGGAAGAGGACTCTTGATAACCGCCGACAGTACCTATGTACTCGTAAGGGGAGATTATGAAATCAGATAAACGAATATTCCGCATAATATGCCTTGTGCTTGCGGCTTTGTTTGTTTTGACCGTATTCGGCTCCGCCATAACGATAATCGCGGACGCCGCGACCTCGTACAGCGCCGATATGCAGGTGAGAGTCGGCATAGTTTACGGCTCGAGCTCTCCGTCTACATATACATTTACGGTCACAAACGGAATTTCTGTCGGCATAATGACCGACCCCCGCACCTTCAAAAAGCTCGGGGAATACCCGTCCGTGCGCACCGCAACGGTTTTGCTTGAAAAAAATCTTACGGTCGACGGAACGACGGTAGGCAACTATCACCTTCAGGAGAGCGGCTCGTACACAAGCTACGCAAAAGCTTACGCGGTCGTCTCAAAGCTCGCAGACGCCGGAACAAAGGCTTATGTCGCATATATTTCCGGTACATTCCGCGTCAGAACGGGAGCATACAGCTCAAGCGATGCCGCAACAAGTGCCAAGAGCTCGATGCCTTCCGGATATACCTTCAAGGTTGTATCCGGCAGCGGAAACGGTATGGTTTTATATGACACCGGCGCAAAAAAGATTATCTTTCAATGCGACACAACCGATGTCTATATGGGTGTACGCGCTCTTCAAAAGACGGGCGATACAAAGACCTCATATATCAAAGCGCCGACCGCAAATCTCTACGACGGCGTGTTTGAGTTCGCGTATAAGTCGAGCGGAATCAGAGTTGTCAACATTCTCGACCTCGACAGTTACGCGCTCGGCGTATGCCCTTGGGAAATAATTCCCTCGTGGCCCGAGGAAACGCTTAAGGCGTTTGCCGTAACGATAAGAACTCTCGCCGTTTACCATTACGGCGCAAGGCACACAAGCTCATACGGCTTTGATATCTGCACCACATCGCACTGCCAGAACTACAAGGGAATGGCAAAGGATTACGATTCTTTCCGCAAAGCGGTAGCCGCAACATCGGGGCAGATAGCCACCTACAAGGGCAAAGCGATAATGGGAATTTATCACGGCACAAACGGCGGCGTAACCGAAGATGTACGCGATATCTGGGGACAGAATGTAGAATACCCCTATCTCGTGTCGGTAACGATACCGATAGAAGTGGAAAGCTGCAAAGACCAGCCTAAAGGCGTATGGACTTCAACGGTCACGCCAAAAGAGCTTTCTTCCTATATATCTTCAAACACATCGGCGCTCAAATCGCTGACTTCTCCGATTGTCGCGCTAAACATAAAGCAGTATTCAAAGTATTCGGGCGTTTATATCTATGAGCTCGAATTTGTGGACAGCGCCGGACATTCCGCGTCGGTAAAAACCTCGTCAAGCGTGCGCTCCGCACTTGTTAAATACTGCCCGAGCGCATATTTCTCAATCTCATATAACTACAAAATGAGCGTTCAGACCGCGGACGGAGTAAAGAGCGGCAGCTATAACGGCAACAACTGCAAGGTGCTCACCGCAAGCGGAGAAGAAGACCTTTCCGGAACAACTCCGCAGAAAATGACGGTGCTCACCGCAGACGGAGCAAAGAGCTATTCCACCGACGATTTTACGATACAGTTTGACGGAAAAGGCAACGGTCACGGCGGCGGAATAAGTATGTACGGCGCGGTTGACCTTGCAAAAGCAGGCTATAAATACGACGAAATATTGAAAACCTATTTCACGGGCATAGATGTTACCGACCTCGGCGACCCCGTCGCAGTCAGAGATTATTGCGACGACGGCGTTGACGACGGAAACGACGACGATATCGGCACGGGCGAGCCCGAAGAAATCTCGGATTTCAGTCCCGTATACGAAATTGTAACAACAACGGCGAATGTCAACATAAGAAGCGGAGCATCTACATCCAGCTCAATAGTCAAGACCGTCTCAAAGGGAACGGAGCTTGTCCGTACCGGAATAGGAAAAAGCGGCTTTGACAGAGTATATCTTTCCGACGGAACGGTTGCCTATGTCACGCAGGGCGGAATAAAGAAAAACGAGGTTCAGCCGAGCGACGCCTTTACTCCCGTGTGCGACAAGGTTATAACGACGGCGAATGTTAACGCAAGAGAAGGTCCGTCCACTTCCACAAAGATATTGTTTGCCGCAACGCAGGGCACAATTTACACGAGAACGGGCATCGGCTCCGACGGATTTGACAGAATAACGACAAGCGAAGGAAAAGTAATATATTTCTCCGCAACATATCTCAAGCCCGTATCCGAAAGCGACAACAAGTTTACTGATACAAACGACATAGTCATAGCGACGGCTTCAAGCGTCAATATGCGCTCCGAGCCTAACGAAAACGCGAATGTGCTGGATACCGTGGCAAAGGGAAGCGCCATTGTGCGTACCGGTATAGGCGAAGGCTCTTTTGACAGAGTTCTCACCTCCGACGGCAAAACCGCCTATGTCCTTAAAACCTCGGTAAGCGCGGATGTAAAGCCGGATGACGGCTTTACGGTGTCCGATGATGTAGTCGTAACGACCGCAAAGGTAAACCTGAGAGAAGAACCGAACACCTCCGCGGCGATAGTCGCAACGCTTGACTCCGGCACGGAGCTCACGAGAACGGGAATCGGCTCCGACGGATTTGACAGGGTAATCGCTCCCTCGGGCAAGGTCGCCTATGTCACGCAAGGCGGCATCCGCAGTCAAAGCGCACCGACATATACATTTACGGATGTAAACGAAACGGTAATAACCACATCCGGCGTAAATATGAGAAAGCTCCCGTCGCTCGACGGAAGCATAATCGCAACGGTCGCAAAGGATACCGAGCTCACGAGAACGGGCATCGGCTCCGACGGATTTGACAGAGTCGTAACCGCAAGCGGCGTTCTCGGATATATCTCCTCAAGCTATCTGCGCAAAAAAGACGCTGCCCCCGATGACGCATTCACCGCCACGGACGAGGTCGTGGAAACAACATCGAATGTAAATATGAGAGAAAGCCCGTCAACCTCCGGAACACTTATCAAAAAGCTCGATAAAGGAACACTCTTGTTCCGCATAGGAAAAGGCTCGGGCGACTTTGACAAAATTATGCGCTCCGACGGAAGCATCGCCTATGTTTCGGGAAGCTATCTCAAAGTCAAAACCGATTTCGACGGCTTTGTCGATATGCTTGATACGGTATCCGCAACCACCACGGTAAATCTGCGCTCCGAGCCGAGCGCGGAATCGGCATCCGTGGGCAGAGTGACCGCCGGAACAAAGCTTGTAAGAACGGGAAAAGGCGGAAACGGCTTTGACAGAATAAAGCTCTCCGACGGCTCGACTGCATATATTTCCAATAAGTATATCGAAAAAGTGCAGTAAAAAGGTAAAAAGTGAAAAATAAATAAAAAAATCAGCTCAATACGAGCTGATTTTTTTATTTCCTTTTATATTTATATCGCAGAGGTTAGCATATTCATAGCTTCTGCGGGAGTGATGCCGAGAGCATAGGCTATTTCGCCGCAAAGATTCGATTCCGCCTTTTTCATAATAAGCTCGTCGGACACCCGAAGCTTTCTTCCGAGCTCGGAAAGCTCGCCGCTCTTTATGTAAAGCGACTTAATTATTCCCACAAGCTCCTCGGGATTCCCGGATTCCAGCGCGTCGCGGAAGCGGACGCTTCTCAATTTATCGTCATACACCCAATCCGGTTCGACAGAAGGTATCTGCTCAATCAGCTTTTTCGCCTCCTGCGCCGTTATGGGAACACGCATACGGTTTTCGGATTCTTCCTTTTCTACGGGCACATAGACAACCGAGCCGCTTTCGTACATAAGCTTGAGAGCATAGTAATCCTGCTTTTCGAGATTGCCGAATTTTTCTCGTCTTATGTCTTCAATTATGCATACGCCGTTATTTTTATACACAACGCAGCTGCCCGCCTTAAACATATTTTGTGCCTCCGTTTCGTTTCCTTTCCCATTTTTTCGATAATTGAAGATTTTGCTGTAAATTCTCTTATGCATATTATAACATAAATTTTGCAAAAATGTAATATGCAAATTTAACAAATTTTTATCTTTTTATATATGTTTTAATACAAATTTGCAGGTTTTGTCGTTTTTTGTCTAAAGATTTTTGCTAAATTTTGGCATAACATATTGCTTTTGTTGGCAATATATGGTAATATGTTCTCGAGGAAAAGAAAACATACAAAAGGAGAGAAAAATGATGCAAGAGAGAAAAAGTTGATGAGAAAAAACGGCGCAGAGAGCGCAGTATGAGAG
>JAZQOM010000005.1:0-22571 GCA_045627885.1 Eubacteriales bacterium | reverse complement strand
AAAAGAACGAAAAATATCACTTCGTTT
Organism: Eubacteriales bacterium; assembly: GCA_045627885.1. Taxonomy (GTDB): domain Bacteria; phylum Bacillota; class Clostridia; order Oscillospirales; family CAG-272; genus CALCTE01. The sequence continues at coordinate 22,544 of JAZQOM010000005.1, read as the reverse complement.
TCAGCACTCTGTCAGTCTGCTGACTTTGTCAGCAGACTGAAGCCTTCCTTTTTTGGGAAGGCTTTGATTTTGATTGACAATATTCTTCTGAAATGCTATGCTGATATTGAATGATTATTACAGGTGGTTTTCAATGAAAAAAAGCAGAATACATATTTTCGCCCTTTGCGCAGAAGCGATAATGGTCACAGCTACGGCATTATACGGAATTTTTTCGTACAAAGCGCCGTTTTTTCCGTTTGCAATTCTTCTCTGCACAGCTTTGTGCCTTGTTATTTCGATAATAATTCTCGCGCTTGAGCTTAAGAGTTCAATGGCGGAAACGCTGTATTCATACAAAAATATAGCACTTATCGGATGGCTGATTTTCAGCATAATATTTGCGGTTGTAATAGATATTCAGCTTACATTTTGCGCATTCTCGGGAAATATGACGGCTAAATTTGTATTTGAAATAATTAAAGATTTTCCGAAGCATTTTTCGTATTACGCTGTATTTGTAATGATTGCGGTATGCCTTGTACTCGGAATAAGCAACATATCTCTTATTAAACACGAGGGCTTATGTCTGCACAATGCTCTTTGCCTGATATTGGCGGTATTCTATATCGGCGGAACATTTCTTGTATACTTTATCTCATATCTGCTTAAAAATAAGGTATTCGTGCCGAGAGGCATTACCGCTGACCCTGTGTTTACAGTTCTCAATACGCTTATACCGATGTTTCTTCTTATAATGATTTGCTACTTCGAGTGCATCTTTGCGGCAACAGTTATTCTGGGTTGGAAAGCGGTGCGAGCTGTTCCGAAATATGACAAAGACTATATAATAATACTCGGTTGTTCTATTGACAAAAGAGGCGGTCTTCTGCCGCTTTTGAAAACGAGAGTCAACAGAGCGATAAAGTTCGCTTGGGACCAGGAAATCGCAACGGGAAAGCCTATAAAATACATTCCGTCCGGCGGAAAAGGCGCAAACGAAATAATGAGCGAGGGCTCGGCTATGGAGCTTTATCTTCTTTCGCATGGCGCAGAAGATTATGAGGTTATGCCGGAAAAAGCTTCGGCAAATACATTGGAAAATATGAAGTTTTCCAAAAAAATAATCGATGGTATTCATCCGGGGGCAAAGGTCGCATTTTCAACAACTAACTATCATATCTTGAGAAGCGGCATAATAGCTCGGGAAATAGGTCTTGACGCCGAAGGAATTGCCGCAGATACAAAGTGGTATTTCTGGCCCAACGGCTTTATACGCGAATTCTTCGGAATAATTAAAATCACATTAAAGCTTCACATCGCGGCAGCGGCGATAATTGCCGCCGTATGCGCCGTGATAAGCTGTGTCGGATTCTTTGCAAATATAATCTGAGCATAATTTGACAAAATTATGACACAAATAACATATTGCAACTTTTTTACCGATATGCTATAATATGATTGAAAACAAACAAAAGGAGATATAATTATGGGACTTATCAAAGCTGCTCTCGGTTCACTCGGCGGTACTCTTGCCGACCAGTGGAAGGAATTTTTCTACTGCGAATCAATGGACAAGGATACCATTATGGTAAAAGGTCAAAAGCAAATAGGTAACCGCTCTTCCAATACCAAAGGAAATGACAACATCATTTCAAACGGTTCCGGTATAGCTGTTGCCGACGGTCAGTGTATGATGATAGTTGAACAGGGCAAGATTGTAGAAGTCTGCGCAGAGCCCGGCGAATACACATACGACAAATCAACCGAGCCGTCCATATTTGCAGGTTCACTCGGCAAAAGCATAATCGATACATTTAAGACAATAGGCAAAAGATTTACATACGGCGGCGACACCGGAAAAGACCAGAGAGTATATTATTTTAACACAAAGGAGCTCATTGACAATAAATTCGGCACGGCAAATCCCGTTCCGTTCCGTGTTGTCGATTCGAGAATCGGTCTTGATATAGATGTATCGCTCCGCTGCAACGGTGTGTACTCATATAAAATTGCCGACCCTCTGCTCTTCTACACAAATGTATGCGGAAATGTTTCGAGCAAATATACCCGCGACGAGATTGACGGACAGCTTAAAACGGAATTTATAAGCGCTCTTCAGCCGGCTTTTGCAAAGCTCTCCGACCTCGAAATCAGACCGAATCAGATTATCGCGCACAATACCGAAATGGAAGACGCGATGAACGCGGCTCTTTCGTCAAAATGGGGCGAGCTCCGCGGAATTAAAGTCGTTTCGGTTGCATTCGGCTCGGTTACGCTTCCCGAAGAAGACCAGCAGCTCATCAAGGACGCACAGAAGAATGCAATGTACCGCGACCCGTCAATGGCAGGCGCAACTCTCGTCGGCGCAAAGGCGGACGCTCTGAAAGCAGCTGCATCAAACGCAAACGGTTCAATGGCAGGCTTTATGGGTATGGGAATGGCAAACAACATAGCCGGAGCCGATGCTCAGGGATTCTATGCAATGGCTGCAGAAAAACAGGCTGCCGCTCCTGCGGCAAACACCTGGAAATGCTCCTGCGGCGCAACCGTAAGCGGTAATTTCTGCACGGAATGCGGTGCTAAAAAGCCGAATGCAGACGGCTGGGCGTGCTCATGCGGAACAGTAAATAAGGGCAAATTCTGCTCAAACTGCGGAGCAAAAAAACCTGCGGGCGCTCCGATTTATAAATGCGACAAATGCGGTTGGGAGCCCGAAGACCCCGCAAATCCTCCCAAATTCTGCCCCGAATGCGGCGATAAATTTGATGAAAACGATATAAAGTAAACTTAAAATGTCTGATATTTTTGAATTCAAGTGCCCGTCGTGCGGCGCTGCGATAAGCTTCGACGCAGACGAGCAGAAAATGGTGTGCCCGTACTGCGACACCGAGCTCGACCTCGAATCTATGAAGCAGTACGACGATGTCTTGAATACGGAAAAGCCGGAAGATGTTAACTGGCAGAACTGCAATACTGCCGACGAATGGAACGACGCCGAGCAAAACGGCGTCCGTTCCTATGTATGCACATCGTGCGGCGGTGAGATAATCGGCGATATAAACACCGCCGCAACAACTTGTCCCTATTGCGGAAATCCCGCCATTATTTCAAGCCATTTGTCCGGACAGCTCAAGCCTGACCTTGTTATTCCTTTTAAGATAAACAAGGATGCGGCAAAGCTCGCTTTTAAGTCTTATCTTAAAGGAAAAATACTTCTCCCCGATACATTCAAAAGCACTGCGACTATTGACTCGGTTATGGGAGTATATGTTCCGTTTTGGCTTTATGACTGCGATGCCGATGCAAGCATAAGGTACAAAGCAACAACGGTCTCAACCTGGGCTGATTCGCGTAATGTTTACACGAAGACTTCTCATTATTGTCTTGTACGCGAGGGCTCTTTGGGCTTTGACAAAGTTCCCGTTGACGGCTCAATCAAGATGGACGATACCTATATGCAATCGCTCGAGCCGTTTAACTACGATGAAGCAGTTGATTTTCAAACCGCATATCTCGCAGGATATCTTGCAGACAAATACGACCTGTCTTCGGACGAGTGCTCCGAAACCGCAAACGCAAGAATAAAAAACAGTACGGTCAGCGAATTCGGTACAACAACATCGGGATATGCAACCTGCGAAACGGAATCCGCGAGCATTCAGATAAAAAACGCTGCGGTAAAATATGCTCTGCTTCCCGTTTGGGTAATGAATGCAAAATACAACGACAAGAATTATCAGTTTATGATGAACGGGCAGACCGGAAAGTTCGTCGGCAATCTTCCGACAAGTGTTGCAAAAGCATTTGCCGTGTTTGCGGCAGTTCTTGTACCGGTTTCGGCCATAGCCGCGCTGATAATCAAGCTGATACTCGGCTGATGAGGTGAAATATGAAGATTAGGATTATTTTGGCTGTACTTATCGTTTCACTTCTTTCGGTCTTCCCCGTCAGCGCTTCATCAACCGATTATGTCGTCGACAAAGCCGATATTTTATCAAACGACAACGAATCACAGCTTGAATCAATGATATCCGAAACGGCAGAAGAATGCGGTGTCGGCATATATATTCTGACGGTTGAGGATTACGGCGGAGGCAATATTGATGCTTTTGCAAAATCATATTTTAACGACAATTCTCTCGGATACGGAAAATCAAACAAAGGCGCATTACTCGTACTTTCGATGTCGCAGAGAGATTACGCATATTACACTAATTCCGCAAAGTGCAAAAACATTTCCGACGATTTTTTAAGCTATTTTTCGTATGGTGACTATTACTATGGCTTTGAAGAATATGCGAATTCAGTAAGAAATTCGGTTAAAAGCAGTGCCTCTAATGTTGTTAAAGCCGTTCTTATCGGAATTGCAATCGGTATTATAGCCGCGCTTATTACGGTATTTGCCATGAAATCAAAGCTCAAAACCGTCAAAGCGGTCAATTCCGCAAAAAACTATGTACGCAAAAACAGCTTGAATCTTACAAACAGCAAGGATATTTACCTATACAGTAATGTTGTAGCCGTGCCGAGAAACACACAATCGTCAAGCTCCGGCAGAGGCGGTTCATCTTTCGGCGGCGGCAGAATTTCAAGCGGCTCTCACGGAAAGTTCTGAGGTGATTTTTACGGACAGAGAATTAAGCGTACGCTGTGATTTGTGTATTCATTGTTCCATTGACGAGCAAAACGATACTCTCGAATGTGAAATGGACCTTGACGAAGACGAAATGCTTTCTTTTATGCAAAAAAGGGATTTCGGTTGCCCGTATTTCCAATACAACGACGAATATAAGCGTGTAAGAACACAAAATTAGGACGGTAAAAATTTACCGTCCTTTTTTATATATTGAATTTCCTCTGCTGTCTACCCCGACTATGAGCGGAAAACTTTCCACCGTCATTCTCATAAGAGCTTCACAACCAAGCTCCGCGAATGCAAGCACTTCGCATTTCTTTATCCTATCCGCTATTACCGCGCCGAATCCGCCGTATGTAATAAAATATGCGCCTTTACATCTGACTATCGCTTCGGTGACCTCATCGGAACGCTGACCTTTGCCTATCGTAGCGGCAAGCCCGAATTTTTCCATCAGTTCGGGAGTATATACATCCATTCTCGATGATGTTGTCGGTCCTGCCGACAATACCCTCCCGTCATCGGTGAGCGGAGTGGGGCCGCAATAATAAATTATTTTATTTTGAATATCCTCGGGCAAGGGTTTACCTGCTTTTATGAGCTCTGCAAGCTTTTTGTGAACGGCATCTCTTGCGACGAGAATCGTACCCGTCAAAAGAAATTCATCGCCTGCGTCAAGCGTTGTAATCCACTCTCTTATGTTATCGGTATTATATGTTCTCATTATTCAAAACCGCTTCTTCAGAATCTTTTATCGCGTTTGTTATCTTTGAGCATAACTCCGTATAAGCATTTGCATATTTTTGCAGTTGTTTATTCTTTTCGTCAAGCTCTTTGTTGGCTTTTTCGAGCTTTGCCGAAATATCCGAAAGCTTTTCTGCAAATTCTGCAAGCTCTTTTTCAAGCTCGGCGCATCTTTCTGAATTGGTGTTATCGTAGTCCTTTGCACTGCGTGAAAGCTTTTGTATATAGCGGCTGACATCTTCTTTGTTGAAGCCGAATAATTCTGTTCTGAATCTTTCCATAAACACATCCCCTTTTGATTATTTTACCACGGCGTCCGTAAAAAAACAAGTTTTATTTCAATTTGCGCCAACATATTTCAATTTGCGCCGAAATGAATATAATATATATCAAATGCCATAAACGAGGTGCGTCATGCCGTACAAAGGAGATACACTTTGTCTTTTACCTCAGGAAAAAGAAATTTGCGTAAAAATCGACACAAGTTTTACGATTATGCAAAACGATTCTTTTGAAGTTGATTACTCCGGACTGTATATTTCGAGGCGCTATTTGAAAAAAGGCTGGAGAATGTTTATAAACAGACCTCTCGGAAAAGTCTATATTCTCACCGGAACATCTAAGATAATTACGGAAAACCTCTGCGGAAATGTCGTAATATCGGTAAAGCGCGAAAACAGCACAGCATACGGGGAATTCTATCTTAATCTTCCCTATCTCTGCACAAGTATACTGACCGATGACGATTCAGAACTTCCGCCTTTGAATGTGAGCTTTAAGCCGTCAAAAATTTTCAGAGCTAAAGAAAACTGCGTCTATGTCACCGGCGTTGTAAAGGTTAACAAAAATTAGCCGAAGGTCTTTACTTTTCCGATTAAAAGTGTAAAATATAGTAGAATAAATTAAAAAGGCTGTGATTTTTTGAAAAAAATGTTATTTGCGCTTAATCCGAATGCGGGAAAAGGTGCGAAAAACAATGCTATGTTCAAGGTAACGGATGCTTTTATAAAAAACGGATTTGAGGTTGATACTTATATCACCCAATATGCCGGAGATTTGACGAAAAAGCTTTCCGATTCGGCATCATATTACGACACCGTTGCCGTTTGGGGCGGCGACGGAACTCTTAATGAAGCTGTTAACGGACTTGTATCCTGCAGCTCTTCAAGAGCCGCACTCGGGTATATTCCGAGGGGAACGACAAACGATTTTGCCAAGTCTCTCAAAATTCCGAAGGATGTCATCAAGGCTTGCGACAACATTTGTCTCGGTACTCCCAAATACTGTGATTTAGGCTCATTCAACGGTCGCTGCTATACTTATGTCGCCGCATTCGGCGCTTTTACCGAAGTGTCGTATTCGACCTCGCACGCAAAGAAAAAGCTGCTTGCTCATTTTGCCTATGTACTCGACGGGGCAAAGTCCATTCCGTCAATAAAGTCAATCCACGCAAGAGTTAACGCGGACGGCACCGTTTACGAAGGTGATTATGTTTACGGTATGGTATCAAATACAAAATCCGTCGGCGGTTTTAAGCTTCCCGATGTATCTGTAGATATGAATGACGGAATGCTTGAGCTTATTTTAATTAAAATGCCGAAAAATATCGGAGAATGGAAAGGTCTTTTATCTACTCTGCTTTCGCAGAAGATGTCATCTCCGCTCATAACCGTCGTAAAAATCAAAAGCGCGACATTTGAGTTCGACGAAAATATACCGTGGACGGTTGACGGAGAATTCGGCGGTTCGTCAAATACAGCAAGTATTAAAGTATTGAGCTCTTCTCTCAATATAATAGTGCCTGCCGATTATGCCGAAAAAGGCACTAAATAATTGTAAATTGTGCACAATTTTTGATTTATCGGGAAAAAAACTATTGCAAATCCGCTCATTTGTGATAGAATAGTACCGATAGCAATATCTAAAAAACAAGAATACTTTAGGAGGAACTATGATTAAGAAACTTGCACTTTTACTTGCTCTTGTTATGGTTGTTTCCGCGTTTGCCGTATCATGCGGTGCCAAAGATGACAATTCTAAGGGAAAAAACGACGGAAAGAAAGACGATGACAACGGCGAAACAACCGACCAGCCCGTAGACAAGAATATTGAAGACACAAGCGACGACGAAAACAACTATTACTACAACCCTAAAATAGCAGCCGCTTACAGAGTTGATGATAAAACCGTTCGTGTTAAATTCAGCCTTCGCGTTTACTCACCTCTCGGCGACCCCACACAGTTTATTTACGCTTCAAGCACTATCTTCGGATCAAAAGTCAAAGCAAAGAGCTATAAGATTCTCGACCCCGGCATTATAGACCGTACCGGTTCGGAGATTGCAGTACCCGAGCTTTTCGGTATGACTTTTGATATTAAGTTTGAATCCAAGATTCCCGAAGACGGCTATATCTGCTTCGAGGAAACTATTGATACCGACCACGATGCCGCTCTTGACAATGTTCTCTGCGACAACGAAGGCGCAGGACTTTATGCCGCATACAGACCCGTTGACGGTTCAAATCCCGTTGCTGCCATGAAGTATACAAGCGATGAGATTGAAGCTCCCGAAATGCCCACAATTCTTATGCGCGCATATTGCGAAGACCCCGTAAAGGGCGCAATTATATTCGAATTCTCAAAGCCTGTTGCAATCATTGACCGCACACTTGCAAATCCCGGTGAATGGTCGACTCACATCTTTGTATGCGACAAGTCCAACCCCACACCCGGTATAAGCGGAAGCTGGCAGTACAGCACAAAAGACGAGCCCATACCGCTTGACCCGCAGTTCGATAAGAACGGCAACCTCTATGCTTCAAAATGGGAATGCTGCTTCAACGACAGTAAGATTCCTGCTGAAGGTATTCCCGAAAACGGTGTATTCAGAATTTGCGAGAACAACGCTTATGCAGATGAGAACAATCCCGACGAAGGCGATGATGATACACTCGGAAGACTTGTAGTCGGCATTGACGGTGTACCGCTTGCCGCATCGAGACCCGCATCTTGGGATGTTGCTCACTGCAAGTACTCCACAGACGAAAGCTGCTATATCTCCGGCGGTAACTATTACACCGAAGAATAAGCTTTATAAAACCAAACCGCAAGAGAAATTTCTCTTGCGGTTTTTTTATGCTTTTTTACAAAATAATAAGGCGTACTGTTGACGAGTGAACTTCAGAACACTTCACAACAGTCCGCCTTGTTCATTATATTTTAAGCTCTCTTATCTTAACAAATTCATTAACTTCGGCTGCAGTGGGCAATTTGAAAACGGAGTCGCATCTTATCTCGGTAAGAGCGCTGACTATATTAGCCGCGTTACAAGCATGAGCTATATTATCGTTCTTTGCGTAATCAAGAGCAAGGGATGCAATAAACGCGTCGTCGGAAATTGTTTTGAATTTTTCCGAGCTGTCTATTCCGGGATAAAACTCACAGTGCTTTCCGTCGTACGAAAGAGCTCCCCTTTCGCCGAGTCTGAGAATAACATATTTCGGCGAGTACGCCGTATACACATTGAGGCAAGCTTTTACGCACATATCGGGAGTTCTCGGCTCAATGCCCGTCATAGTCCGCGCACTTTCGGCGTCAATGATTATTATTTCGCACCCGTTGATGTAGTGAAAGTCAAAGCAATAGTCAAGAGCGGAAAATGATGCAATAGCTTTTACTTTATACTTTGCGGCAAAATTAAAGGCGTTTTCGCAAATTTCCGCAGACATATTCATATCGACTATCGCAACATCGGGATAGCTTATCATAGCTTTTTCAATTTCATCGGAAGTTATTGTGTATTTAGCTCCGTTATAGCATACACAAGATTCGCCTTTGTCGAATTCGGTAACAAAACAGGTCGAAACCTCGTTGTTTACAAAAAGAAATCTGGAATTGATTTCTTCGGCTTCACAATACTGACGGAGTTTGTTACCGCAAAAGTCGCCTCCGGCTTTTCCGCATATTACTCCTTCGCCGCCGAGTCTTGTTACAAGGCAAGAGCATATAATTGCGGAGCCTGACGGTTCTATGCGGAATTCTCCGGCTTCAACTTTTCCGTGAAGGCGCGGGGCGGAAATACCGTATGAAGTTTTCATACATACATCGCCGACAGTCAATACCGAGTGCTTCATATTTTCCCTCCGAACATCCTTTATTGACATAATTATACAACTTATTTTTCTGTTCGTCAAATATTAATTTTATAATATTTGTAGATTTACATACAAAAATATTGAAATTCTCTGATATATATGGTAAAATATATTGATTATAGAGAGGTGACGGCATTGAGTAAGATTAGCATACTCGGTACAGGCAGTTGGGGAATTGCAATAGGCATACTTCTGAATAACAACGGAAATAATGTCAGTATGTGGTCTGCTTTTCCCGAAGAAATTGCAGAGCTTAATAAATACCATGAGCATAAGAAGCTTCTTCCCGGCGTTATTATACCTGATTCCGTAAACTTTACGACCGATATACACTGTGTTATTGATTCTGATGTTGTGATTTTTGCGGTACCCTCGTTTGCGATAAACAGCGTTTGTGAGTTGATAAAGCCGTATATTACCGACGACATGCTGATAATAAACGCGGGAAAAGGTCTTGAGCCGAAAACCGGCAAAAGATTTACCCAAATAATTGCGGAAGCTCTTTGCCACAAAAATATTGTGGCTATCAGCGGGCCGACTCACGCAGAAGAGGTTGCGAGAAAAATTCCGACTTCGATAGTAGCTGCGTCCGCTTCGGAAGAATGTGCAAAGGCAGCACAGGATATTCTTATGTCGCCATATATGAGAGTATATACAAACACAGATGTTATCGGCGTCGAACTCGGCGGAGCTTTGAAGAATATCATCGCTCTCTGCGCCGGAATCTGCGACGGAGTAGGTCTCGGCGACAATACCAAGGCGGCTCTCATTACAAGAGGTCTTGCCGAAATTACAAGGCTCGGTATTGCTCTCGGCGGAAAAGCCGAAACATTTATGGGACTTGCCGGAATGGGCGACCTTATAGTTACCTGTTGCAGCGAGCTTTCGAGAAATCACAAGGCGGGATATCTTATAGGCACAGGCGTTCCCGCAAAAGAAGCAATAGCAAAAGTCGGAACGGTTGAGGGCTTCTACGCTCTTGATGTAGCGTATAATCTCTCAAAGCGATACAATGTCGAAATGCCGATTATAAACGAATGCCACAGAATTTTCAACGACGGCATCTCCCCCGTCTTCGCTATTGAAGAACTGATGAAAAGACCGAAAAAATCGGAGCTTATATAATGAAAAGCGTAAATGTATATACGGACGGAGCTTGCAGCGGCAATCCGGGTATCGGCGGTCTCGGTGCAATACTCGAGTATGAGGGCAAAGAGCGCGAAATCGCTCTTGCATACCCCGATACGACAAATAACCGTATGGAGCTTTTGGCGGCTATTCTTGCTCTTGAGGCATTAAAAGAAGCCTGTGCCGTAACGCTTTACAGTGATTCGAAGTATCTTTGCGATTCTATAACAAAGGGCTGGGTGAATTCTTGGAAACAGAATTCATGGAAAAAAGCAGATAAAAAGCCGGCACTGAATGTTGATTTATGGGAAAGGATGCTGTTACAGCTTTCTCGCCACGATGTGAAAATCGTATGGGTAAAAGGACATAACGGTCATCCGCAAAATGAACGCTGCGACAGGCTTGCCGTCGGCGCAATAGAAAAGTTCAGAGAAAATCAGAATGGAACAAAAGCTTAAAGTTCTTGTAGGCGTTTCGGGCGGTGTAGACAGCGCGTATACGCTATCTTTGCTCAAAGCCGATGGATATGATGTTACCGCCGCTTTTCTTATTATGAACAACTCAAATTCCGATTCTTCGTCGGCAAAAAAAACCGCCGCGGAAGTCGGAGCGGACTTTGTCTTAATTGATAAAAGAAAAGAGTTTGAAGAAACCGTCATATCGGATTTTGTAAATGAATACGCTCTCGGAAGAACACCAAATCCGTGTGTCGTATGCAACAGATTAGTCAAAATCAAAGCCCTTGTCGATTACGCGGCGACAAACGGATTTGATAAGGTCGCAACAGGTCACTATGCGCGAATCTGTTTTAACAATCAAAGCGGAAGATTTGAACTGTTTACTGCAAAAGACAACAAAAAAGACCAAAGCTATATGCTTTGGCGGCTTACGCAGGATATGCTTTCAAAGCTAATCTTCCCGCTTGCCGATATAGATAAAAGCAATGTCCGAAGCTCATCGTCAAAGGCAGGGCTTTCCTCGGCAGACAAAAAGGACAGTCTCGATATATGCTTTGTTCCGGACGGAAATTATGCAAAGCTTCTCGAAAGCTACGGCGTGGGACTTGAAAGCGGCACATTTGTTCATGCGGACGGACGCATTTTGGGAAAAAGCGAAAGCATCACTCATTATACCGTCGGTCAGCGCAGAGGTCTCGGTCTTGCGATGGACAGAAGTGTTTTTGTTACAAAGCTTGACAGTGAGAATAATGTAGTGACAGTCGATTATGAAGAAGGAATATACAAAAAAACATTTACGGCAGACAGGCTGAACTTTGTTTCTGCTGCTTCGGAAGAAGCGCTGAAAAATGAAAGAGTTTTCGTAAAGATAAGATATGCCGCAAAGCCCGCCGAATGCAGTGTGGATTTTTCCGACGGCGTATGCTCAGTTACCGCAAAAGACAGATTCCGTGCCGTAACACCGGGACAATCCGCTGTATTCTACGACAGTGACGGAAGACTGCTGTTTGGCGGATATATAAGATAAAGAAAGGTCGCAGACTATGATAAAACGAAATATCGCCGTTATTATAGTCGCGGCGATTCTGATATGTGCAGTTTCCGTGCCGGTTTTCGCGGCAGTGCCGAGTGCCGACGGAGCTCCGGAGCTCAACTCAGGAGCCGCAATTCTCATAAATGTCAATACCGATGAAGTAATTTTTGAAAAAAACAGCGATGTCAAGGTATATCCCGCCGCCGCTGTAAAACTTATGACGGCTATAATCGTATTTGACAAAGCCGTTGACCTTGATGCAGAGGTTGCGGTTGACGGTGAAGCTATAAAAAGATTTTCCGACTCATTGAAGGACGGAGAATATATAAGCATTCGTTCTCTGTTATATATGATGCTCGTCAACAATGCAAACGATGCGGCAACGGTTCTCGCCGAGCATATCGCGGGAAATGTCGATAATTTTGTTAATCTTATGAATGCAAAAGCTAAAGAGCTCGGCGCATATAACACGGTGTTCAAAAATCCCACCGGAACACACAACTCCGAAATGTATACGACTGCCTATGATATGGCAATCATAGCAAAATACGCTGCTCTTAATTCGGAGCTTGTCGCCATAACTTCTTCGCTGTCCTATACTATACCGGCAACCAATATTTCAAAGCAAAGAACTATTTACAATAAAAACCTCATTCTTTCGGCAAATTCATCGTATTATTATAAGAACGCAAAGGGAATGTCTTCCGGCAACACAGAGCAGGCAGGTTACAATCTCATAACGCTTGCGACGGAAAAAGGGATTCCGATTATCTGCGTTGTAATGAATTCGATAAGGACAAAAAGCGGTGTAATCTATTCGTACAAGGACGCAAAAAGTCTGTTGAAATGGGCATTCGGCAGTTACGACTATGTTACGGTTATGAAAGCAAGCGAGGTGAGCTACGAGCTTCCCGTTAAGCTTTCGATACAAACCGACCATGTTCTGCTTTATCCCGACAAGGATATCGAGCTTCTGCTACCCACCGATATAGACAAAAGCACAGATATCAAAAAAGAATTCAACATCAAAGCCGACCATCTCGATGCTCCCGTTAAAAAAGGCACGGCAGTCGGTGAAGTATCTCTTATCTACAACGACGCAGTTATTGCCAAAGCTGTGCTTTTGACCGCATCGGATATAGAAAGAAGCAACACTCTTTTTTATCTTGACTGTATCGACAGAGCCGTTGCGACAACATGGTTCAAGGTAAGCATATCCACATTTGTTATACTCATAACGATATACGCGATAATCACCTTAACAGCAAAGAATAAATCAAAATCCGGTTTGCGCCTCAAAAAGCGCAAGAGACATCATTGACGAAAGGAAGGTACTTTATGTCAGAAAATTCAAACATAATCAAAGAAAACTCCTATATTCCTAACATAAGGGAACTTAAAAACGAAATCCGTCAAAAATATCTCACTCTTCGCTCTCAAATGCCGCAAGAACTCAAAGAATCGTTAGACGAAAAGATAACGGCAAAATTTCTTAACTCCGTATCGTACAGACACGCAAATACGATACTCTGCTATTATTCGAGCGACATTGAGCTCGGCACGCACGCTATAATAGAGGCGGCTCTGAAGGACGGCAAGAGAGTTGCTCTTCCCCGCTGCAACAGTGAAAACTTTACGATGAACTTTCACTACATCACCGGAATTGACGACCTCGAGATGACGGATATGAACATTCTTGAGCCCAAAGCATCGCTTCCCGTGTTTGACTGCGACGAATCACTTTCAATCTGTATTATTCCCGCAGTCGTATTTGACAAATCCGGATACCGTATAGGCTACGGAAAAGGATATTACGACAGATTCTTAAATCGCTTTTCCGGCGCTCAGATAGGTCTTATCTACAGCAGTTGCATAGCCGACAAGCTCCCGAGAGGCAGATATGACTGCGCGGTAGATGTTTTAATTACAGAGAAAGGCATTCAGGCTCTGAAAATATAGCCCGTAAAAAACAATGAAACTGAAAATAACGGCAAAAGTTCCGATATTGCTGATTGTCGTATTCCTACTTGTATTTGCGGCAAACAATTATCTTTCCACTTCTGCCAATACAACGACAAAATATGTAATTGCCATTACGGTCTCGCTTGCCGTATATCTTATACCGAGCGCCGTATATATCTTTACAAAACCCCAAGGCTTCATTAAAAAAATGTCTCCGAAAAGGCTGAAGATGAGTCACATACCGATAATTGCTTCGGCAACTCTATTAGTTATTTTTTCCGCTTCGCTTTATACGGTAATAACTTATAATTTCAGCGCTTCAACCCAAAATACATATCAGACTTTTTCGGAAAATCCGATAATTTCTATTCTTTTGCTCACAATTCTTCCCGCTTTTCTCGAGGAGCTTTTATTCAGAGGAATTGTTCTTACCGAATATTCTGTATACGGTAAATTTACGGCTGTTCTGTTCTCGTCTGTATGCTTTGCGATATTTCACCAAAGTCTTATCGGATTCATATACTATTTTGCAGCCGGAATGGTTATCGGCTTCACCGCAATTACGACGGGCTCGCTGTTTGCATCGTTTGCCGTTCATTTTTTGAGCAATTTGTTTTTTACATTCGGTGAAAGATATGTGATAAATCTCATATCGAACTATTCCGAATCTGCTTTTGTGATTACGGTGGCACTCATACTGACACTGATTGCGCTTTTCTTCTATTTGTCCGTACTTGATAAATATTACAGTAAACTCGCGTACGCAAAGCCCGATGAAAACGCGCCAGAAAAAATCGAAAATACGAAAAAAATAACTATACCGAGAGCTCTTGCGGAATCATTTTTATCGCCGTTTTTCTTGGTACTCGCAATAATATTTGTTGCTTTATCGCTCGGTATACTGTAACGGAGGTTAGTCTTGAAATACTCGGAAAACAAAAACAATTCATTATCTGAA
The DNA here is from genome assembly GCA_045627885.1 of Eubacteriales bacterium. Classification (GTDB taxonomy): domain Bacteria; phylum Bacillota; class Clostridia; order Oscillospirales; family CAG-272; genus CALCTE01. The sequence continues at coordinate 7,489 of JAZQOM010000005.1, read as the reverse complement.
AGCGACGGAATGACAAGACAGGTTTCCGCAACTACATCGAAAACGCTCAGCTCCGCCAAAAATAATTCAAAGAAAAAGAAGCAGGATAAAAACAAGAAAAGTATTATCGTAAGCTTTCTCCAGTGCTTTATATATCTCGCTTTGATTGTAGGCGTATCCTGCTTTCTCGCCGTAACCGTAATAAATATGGGCAACGACATTTTTGCATTCAAAAAAGATGCAAGCGTCAAGTATACCATAACGCTCGGCGAATACGCAAACATTAACCAGATATCAAAGGAGCTTGAAAAAAACGGAATTATTGAAAATGCCGGCTTGTTCAGGTTCTATTCAAAGCTCAAAAAGGATAACGGAAGATTTTTAACGGGAAGCTTTGAGCTTAACGCCGGAATGGACTACGATACAATCCGCGCAACACTCAAAAATCAGGTTAAAGCCATAGATGATGTAAGGCTTACAATTCCGGAAGGCTTTACGGTAGACGAAGTGATAGACCTTCTTGTAAGCAACAACATCGGAACAAGGGAAAGATATATCGAGGTAATTAACAATTACGACTTTAAATTCGATTTTCTTCCCGCTATGGAGACTATTGACCCCGACAGAACATACAGACTTGAAGGATATCTCTTCCCCGATACCTATGACTTTACTCCTTTGGAATCGGAAGAAGAAGTGTTGTCAAAGTTTTTGAGAAACTTCAAATCAAAATTCGAAAAACAGTATTTCGAAAAAGCAAAAAAGTTCAATATGAGTGTTGACGATGTCATTATATTGGCATCAATGGTCGAAAAGGAAGTAAACAACACCGCAGATTACGAGCTTGTTTCAAGCGTATTCCACAACAGACTTAACAGCAAATCATTCCCGAAGCTTGAGTCGGACGCTACAATCAACTACTTCCTCCCGACGCACGCAGATATTATCACACAGGAAATGTTAAACACAGTAAATCCGTACAACACATATTTGTATGAGGGACTTCCGCCCGGACCGATTTGCAACCCCGGCTATGAAGCCATAGCGTACGCTTTCTATCCCGAAAAGACTAACTATTACTACTTTGTATCGCAGAATGACGGAACTACCTATTATGCTTCAACTCTGTCGGAGCATCAGAACAATGTAGCCAAAGCAAGAAGAGCCAACGAAGCCGCAAAGAAGAACTGATAATATGAATAATGATGTAGAACTCCTCTCTCCTGCCGGAGATTTTGAAAAAATGCAGTATGCTCTGCGCTACGGAGCAGATGCGGTATATCTTTCGGGTATGAGCTTCGGAATGCGCTCCGCCTGCGCTAATTTTTCGCTTGACGAGTTGAAAAGCGCAGTTGTTTATGCGCATAACCTCGGGAAAAAGCTTTATCTTACGGTTAACATTATGCCTCATCCCGACGAGATACCCGAGCTTGAAGAATATATCGAAAGTCTTACAGATATCGGAATAGACGCTTTTATCGTCGCCGACCTCGGCGTTATGAAGCTTATACAGAAATATATCCCCGGTGCGGAGATACACATATCAACTCAAATGAGCTGCACAAACGCTTACAGTGCCGAATTTTTGCATTCTGTCGGAGCAAAAAGAGTTGTTCTCGCAAGAGAGCTTTCACTCGACGAAATTGCAAAAATCAGAGCTTCTGTATCAAAAGAGCTCGAGCTTGAAGTCTTTATTCACGGCTCTATGTGTATGGCTTATTCCGGAAGATGTTTCTTGTCAAACAATCTGACGGGGCGCGATGCAAACAGAGGTAAATGCGCTCAACCGTGCAGGTGGAACTACAAGGTCGTGGAGTCAAATCGTCCCGATGACCATATTGACATCGAGCAGGGTGACAACGGAACGCTATTTTTCAGCTCAAAAGACCTCTGTATGATTGAGCATATCCCCGAGCTTGTTGAATCGGGTATAAAAAGCTTCAAAATTGAAGGCAGAGTCAAGAGCGCGTATTATACGGCAGTCACCGCAAACTCTTACAGAATCGCAATAGATTCGTATTTATCCGATAAAGAAAACTATCGTTATAATCCGGCTCTTTATGATGAGCTTTGCAGCGTAAGCCACAGAGAATACGCAACAGGATTTTTCTATGACAATCCGTCAGACAAGCCGCAGAATGTATCAATGGACGGCTACATACGGGAAAAAGGTTTTCTCGCAACCGTAGAAGCTTTCGACGAGAGCACGATGACGGCGACACTTATGCAAAGAAACAAAATGTGTTCGTTTACCGATGCGTATCTTCTCACTCCGGGCAAGCTTACACAAAAAATTAAAATCGGGCAGCTTTACGATATGGACTCAAATCCAATCGAGAGCGCTCCGCATCCAAAAATGCTTTATAAAGTAAAATGCGATATTCCGATGAAGGTCGGAGATATAATCAGAGGTTAATATGATATATTTCGACAGTGCGGCAACCTCAATGCCTTCCGATACAGCATCAAAGGCATTCGCATTCGCCGCAGAAAAATACGCAAATCCATCGTCCGTTCATTCGGGCGGAATAGAAGCTTCAAAGCTTCTTACGACGGCAAGAGATAAGATTGCCGCTACTCTCGGTGCAAAACCGAGTGAGATATATTTTGTTCCGTCCGGCACTTTTGCAAACAATGCCGCAATAATCGGCGCTTCAAGAGCAAAAGCTCGCAAAGGTCGCCATATTATATTGAGCGACTCGGAGCATCCGTCCGTTCATAATGCGGCGTTACAGCTTCAAAAAGAAGGCTTTGAGCTCTCTTTTGTTCAAACAAAAGGCGGAGCGATAGATAAAGATGAGCTTGTTTCTCTTATAAGAGACGATACCGTTTTGGTAAGCATAATGCTCGCAAATAACGAAACTGGAGCTTTATACGATATTCCGTCGCTTTCCAAAGCGGTCAAAGCTAAAAGCAAAGATATTATATTCCACTGCGACGCGGTACAAGGATATCTGAAAACTCCGTTTTCGGTAAACTCTCTCGGAGTCGATTTGCTCTCGGTAAGCGCCCACAAGGTTCACGCTTTCAAGGGCAGCGGCGCGCTGTTTATAAGAAGCGGTATCAGAGTTGAGCCGATTATATACGGCGGCGGTCAGGAAAGCGGAATCTGTTCGGGCACCGAATCGGTACCGCTTATATATTCTTTTGCGGAATGTGCTGATGAGCAGTATGGCAATTTGAAAAGCAATATTGAAAAAATCAAAACGCTTTATGAGTACGCAGAAGAAAAGCTTGAAGCAGCGGGCGTTAAAGTAAATACTCCGGCGGCATCGACATACTGTGTTCTTTCGGCAACGCTTCCGGATATTAAAAGCGAAGTGATGCTCAATCACCTGTCATCGTTCGGCATATACATTTCCGCCGGTTCTGCTTGCTCATCGCACGCAAAATCAAACAGAATACTTACTGCGTACGGGCTTACTCCGAGGCAGTCCGAATGCACAATAAGAATAAGCTTTTCCGAGTATAATACCAAAGATGAGGTTGACATACTCGCAAATGCGATATCAAGCGGAATTTCTTCGCTTGCGAAAATGAGAAAATAATTATTACAAAGGAGATATAAAATGAGCGAATGTACACACGATTGTTCGACCTGCGGTGAAAGCTGCTCATCGAGACATGAAGAAGCAATTATGAAGCTCGAACAGCACCCCGAAAGCAGAGTAAAAAAGGTTATCGGTGTTGTCAGCGGAAAAGGCGGCGTAGGTAAATCCATAGTTACATCTATGCTTGCGGTTTTAACAAACAGATACGGTTACAAAACCGCTATACTTGATGCGGATATTACCGGCCCGTCAATTCCCAAAGCTTTCCGCGTTGATACTGCAACAACCGCGAGCGAAACCGCACTCTTCCCTGCTGAAAGCAAAATGGGTATTAAAATTATGTCGATAAATCTTCTTCTCGAAGACGAAAGAGAACCTGTCGTTTGGAGAGGTCCCGTTATATCCGGAGTTGTCGGACAGTTCTGGAAGGATGTCGTCTGGGGCGATGTAGACTATATGTATGTCGATATGCCTCCCGGAACAGGTGATGTTGCTCTGACGGTATTCCAGCAGCTTCCCATCGACGGAATAATAATTGTTACAACTCCCCAAGACCTTGTTTCAATGGTCGTTGACAAGGCTATAAAGATGGCTGAAATGATGGATATTCCGATTCTCGGACTTGTTGAGAATATGAGCTATATCGAATGCCCTGACTGCCACAAAAAAATATATATGTTCGGCGAAGGCAAGAGCGAAGAAACCGCAAAGAAGCTCGGAATTCCGCTTCTTGCAAAAATCCCGATGACTCCCGAGCTTGCAAAAAATGTAGATAATGGCTTAATTGAGCTCTTCGAGGGTAACTTCCTTGATGAAGCCGTAAACACCATTACAAAGGAAAAATAAATGACTGAAAAAAGAGTTTTGCTTCTCAAATACGGCGAGATTGTCTTAAAAGGACTTAACCGCTCTAAATTTGAAGGCATTCTGCTTAAAAACATCAGATACAGATTGAGGGACTGCGGGAATTTTAAGGTAAATTCCTGCCAGTCCACCATATATGTAAATCCTCTCGACGAAAACGCCGATGTTGACAAAGCTCTCGAAAAGCTGACAAAGGTTTTCGGAATTGCAAGGCTTTCTGTCGCTTATGAGGTTGAAAAAGACATAGGCGCGATATGCAAAGCTACCGAGCTTATCGTCGACTCTATGCGCAATTACAAAACTTTTAAGGTCGAGACGAAACGCTCGGACAAACGCTTTCCGATGATATCGCCCGAGATTTCCGCGGAAGTCGGCGGCGCAATTCTCGAAAGACTTCCCGATATAAAGGTCGATGTAAAAGAGCCGGAAATAACCGCTTATGTCGAGATAAGAGAAAAAGCCGCATATCTTCACGCGGGCTCAATAAAGGGCGCGGGCGGTCTTCCCGTCGGAACGGGCGGCAAGGCTCTGCTTCTTTTGTCGGGCGGCATTGATAGTCCCGTTGCGGGAAACCTTATGTCAAAGCGCGGTGTCAGTCTTGAGCTTCTGCATTTTGAAAGCTTCCCCTACACAAGTGAGCTTGCTTTTCAAAAGGTACAAGAGCTTGCAAAGATTATGACGGATTACTGCGGCTCTTTAAGACTTCACAGTATATCGGTAAAAGAGATTCAGGAATCCCTTCGCGACAACTGCGACGAGCAGTATTTTACTCTGCTTTTAAGACGCTTTATGATGAGACTTGCCACGGTTACCGCAAAGAAATACGAGGCTCTTGCTCTCATTACGGGCGAAAGTCTCGGGCAAGTCGCAAGCCAGACTCTTGCCGCAATAACTGTGACAGACAAAGCAAGCGATATTCCGGTGTTGAGACCTCTTATAGGGCTTGACAAGGAAGAAATTGTTGTTATATCGAGAAAAATAGGTACTTTTGAAACTTCTATTAAGCCTTACGAGGACTGTTGCACGGTATTTACACCCACTCATCCGTGCACTCAGCCCACAGAAGAAGAAATTCTTGAGCAAGAGGCAAAAATCGACTGCGATGCTCTTATAAATGCGGCATTACTTACCGAAAAAACCTACATAATATGACGGTGATTATATGAACTGCGAGATTATCTGCGTAGGTACCGAAATTCTGCTCGGAAATATAGTAAACACAAATTCCGCATACCTGTCAGCAAAGCTATCGGAGCTCGGCATAAATCTTTATTATCACACGGTAGTCGGTGACAACGAAAAACGGCTTCTCGATTCGATAAAGCTTGCGGCAAAGCGCTCCGAGATTATCATTCTGACAGGCGGGCTCGGGCCGACTTACGACGACATTACAAAAGAAACAGTTGCAAAGGCTTTCGACAAAAAGCTGTTTTTACACAACCCGTCACTTGAAGCGATAAAAGAATATTTCAAAAAATCAAATCGCGAAATGACGGATAACAATGTAAAGCAGGCTTATATCATTGAAGGGGCAACGGTTTTTCCGAACAACAACGGAACTGCTCCGGGAATGGTATTCGAGGCAAAAGAAAGCGGAAAATCCGTCACGGTTGCGATTCTTCCCGGTCCTCCGAGCGAAATGAAGCCTATGTTCGAAAGCTGTTTGAAGCCGTATCTTGCAAATAAGTCTGACACAATATTTGTGTCGCATACCGTCAGAATTTTCGGCATCGGTGAATCAAAGATTGAGAGCGAGCTTCGCAAGCTTATGGAAAGCTCGACCGAGCCGACGATTGCTCCGTACGCAAAAACGGGAGAATGTGAGCTTCGGATTACATCCGCGTCTAAAAGCATAGCGGAAGCCGATGAAAAGATAATGCCCGTCGTCAATATGATAGCAGAAAAATACGGAAAAAATGCTTACGGCGTTGATGTTCCGAATCTCGAAACCGCTTTATTTAACAAACTGATTGAGCAAAATAAAACGATATCTTTTGCGGAATCTTGCACGGGCGGTCTTCTTGCAAAGCGTATTACCGATATTTCCGGCTCCTCTGCGGTTTTGAAGTTTTCTGCCGTAACTTATTGCGACGAAGCAAAAAAACGCTTCCTCGGCGTTTCTGATGATGTTATAAACAAGCATGGCACGGTAAGCGCCGAGTGCGCCGCGGAAATGGCAAGAGGAATTGCAAAAGCCTCCGATGCGGACATAGGTATCTCGACTACGGGTGTTGCCGGGCCGAGTACATCCGAGGGAAAGCCCGTCGGACTTGTTTATATAGGCATTTGCGAAAAAGGCAAAGAGCCGAAAGCATACGAGCTGCGACTTGCAAAATCAAAAACGCCGACAAGAGAGTACATTCGCGAAATGGCTGCTTCAAACGCGCTTTATCTTGCACTGACAACGATATAAAAGCAAAACCGCTTACTTTTGTAAGCGGTTTTAATTTTTATATTGACTTTTTAAGTCTTTTTGATATTTCTTTTATAAATGTTTCCGTATCGACGCTTTGTGCGGTAAATCCGTCTTCGACAAGCATCGCGAGGTCTTTTGTCATAATTCCGTCGGAAAGTGTTGCAAAACAAGCATTTTCGAGCTTATCCGCAAAATCGCAAAGCTCGGGAATATTATCGAGCTCTCCTCTTTTTTTGAGTGCTCCCGACCAAGCGAAAATTGTTGCCATCGGATTTGTTGATGTCTTTTCGCCGTTTTTATATCTGTAATAATGCTTTGTTACAGTTCCATGAGCTGCTTCGTACTCGAAATTGCCGGCCGGAGATACAAGCACCGATGTCATCATCGCAAGTGAGCCAAATGCGGTAGATACCATATCGCTCATTACATCGCCGTCATAATTCTTGCAAGCCCAGATAAATCCTCCCTTGCTCCGTATTACTCTTGCAACCGCGTCGTCTATAAGTGTATAGAAATACGAAATACCGAGCTTTGTGAATTCTTCCTTGTAGTATTCATTGAATATTTCTTCAAATATTAACTTAAATGTCTGGTCGTATTTTTTTGATATGGTATCTTTGGTGGAAAACCACAAATCCTGCTTTGTTGCAATAGCGTATTTGAAGCACGAATGCGCGAA
>JAZQOM010000004.1:0-26090 GCA_045627885.1 Eubacteriales bacterium | reverse complement strand
AACGAGGCTTTTACCATAACTATTATTTTTCGCTGTGTTCGCGTTCGATATTCTGCTCTATATAACGCCTTGCCTGCGTTGAGAACAGATTATAATAAATTCCGCCGCGTTTCATCAGTTCTTTGTGATTGCCGACTTCGGCAATCTCTCCGCCGTCAAGAACAATTATTTTAGATGCTATAGTTGCGCTCGACAGACGATGCGATACAAATATTGTTATTTTATCCTTGCGCAAGGAATCAAACTGATTGAAAATCTCCTGCTCGGCAATAGCATCGAGAGATGCCGTGGGCTCGTCGAGAATCAATATATCGTAATCACCGTAGAAAGCTCTTGCAACGGCAAGCTTCTGCCATTGACCGCCGGATAGCTCGGTACCGCTTGCATCGAATAATCTCGTTAACGGAGTATCGTATTTTTTCTCAAGCTTTTCAATGTAATCGGATACATTACTGCTTTGCGCGGCTTTTTCAATTCTTTTGGAGTCAAATTCTATATCGATATCTCCGAACCTTATATTCTCCGACACTGTTTCGGCATATTTGCCGAAATCCTGGAAGATGATTCCGAATATCTTATAAAGCTCTGTCGGCTCATATTCTCTTATATCAATTCCGTCAAGAAATATTTGCCCTTCGGTCGGGTCATAAAGACGGGTTATCAGCTTAATAAGCGTCGTCTTTCCAGCTCCGTTGAGTCCGACAAGTACAACCGTCTCCCCCGCTTTGATTGTAAGATTTATATTCTTAAGTACAAATCTTGATGAGCCGGGGTATTTGAACGATACATTTACAAACTCTATTATATGATTACCGCGGGGAACATCTTTGGGTGTGTCGTTCAGCGGCTTAATTGATTTCTTTTCGTTAAGGAAACTGATAATATTGTCAATAAATAGCGTTCCTTCATAAATAGTTGAAGTAGTCGAAACGATACCGGAAACAGATGCCGCGATTGACGAAAGCGCTCCGGTATAGAATGTGTAGTCACCTATGCCGAACTGCGAGTTCCCGTTAAAGCATTTGAACGCTATAAAGATATAAAATCCGCAGTGGAATGCGGTAGACATAATCGATATAAACAAATGCCAGAGGTTTTCATTGACGATAAGCTTTTTGAGTCCCTTGAAATAGCGCTTGAATACAGCTTTATATCGCTCCGTAAAAGTCTCGGCAAGTCCGAAAAGTCTTATTTCTTTGACGATATCTTTATTTACAACTATATTTGAGTAATACATCATCTGTCTGCGGTCGATTGAACGGGAGCGCATATACTCAAATGTCTTTTTTCTGTATTGGAAATTAACAAGAGCCGACGGCAGAGCAAGCATTAGAACAATAACGGTAATCCAAGGTCCGACAGCCGCAAGTGCAATAACAAATGAAATGAGCGTTATTACATTACTTACTATCGAAAATGTTGCGCTTAAAATAGTAAGCGGGCGGTTGCTTGCCTCTCTGTTTGCATTTTCGAGCTTTTCGTAAAAATCCGGTTGGTCAAAGCTTGCAAGGTCAATATCCTTTGCTTTGTTCATTATCTTGAGCTTTGTCGTATTGACAAGAAGCTCGCCTGCTATGCGTTTTACCGCGGCGTCTATTCTTCCGATTACATCTTTTAACAGTGAATACAAAAAGTATGCTATCAGCAAAAACAGTATTTTATTGAAGGTGACAGCGGCAGTCCCCATAAGCTTTGCTTCGCTTGCGTGCTGCAAAGCGTTGATGATATTTTTGGAAAATACCGCTCCGAGAACCGGCAAAACACCGTTTACAAGGGCAATAAGCATAAGTGCAATCAAGATAAACGGCGATGTTTGCCAAACAAGTCCGAATATATAGAACAATCTGTATAAAAAGTCTCCTACGAGCTTTTTTAAGTACGGTATAAGTTCTTTTATTGATTTCGGTTTATCGGGCCTGTTATAATCAAAATTTCCCATTAAATCACCATCCTATATGCGCTTATTTTACCATATACCGACTGTATTTGTCAATTCCGACTTTACAAATTGCATAATATATGATAATATTGGGAATGAAATAAACTGTGAGGTGATAATATGAAAATAAGTTCCGAAGCAATAGTAAACGGATATATTGATGACAGATTCGGTAAAAGAGGAACGCAAAAGCATTTAGGCGTTGCTTCAAGGTCAATTCCCGTAAAAATTGAGGATTCTCCGAAGAATACCGTCTGCTTTGCCCTTGTGGTTGACGACAAGGATGCCGTTGAAGTATGCGGCTTTACCTGGATTCACTGGCTTGTTGCGAATATCAAGACAAACATCATTGAAGAAAACGCAAGCGAAACAAGAAATGATTTTATTCAGGGTATGACAAGTGAGCATAGTGTAGCGTCAAAGCTTTCGGCAGAAGACGCAACGCGATATGTGGGTATGGCTCCTCCCGACAAGCCGCACAGATACGACATCACCGTATATGCGCTTGACTGCGAGCTTAAGCTTGAAAGCGGATTTACTTACAACAAATTATGGTATGCCATGAAAGGTCATATACTTGACAGTGCAAGTATTACCGGAATTTATAATAATTGAGGCGATTATATGGAAACTGTTCTCACAAAAGAAAATTTTGACAAGGAAGTAAATTGCGACAAAACGGTTCTTGTTGATTTTTGGGCAACATGGTGCGGCCCCTGCATGATGATTGCTCCGTTTGTAGAAGAAATAGCAAACGAAAATCCGGATATTAAAGTTTGCAAAGTTAATGTTGACGAAGAACCCGAGCTTACCGTGCAATATAATATCGAATATATACCGACGCTGATTGTAATAAAGGACGGCAAGGTAATATCATCGTCTTCGGGATATAAAAGCAAATCCGAAATATTGAATCTATTGGGAAAATAAATATATAAAACGGCAACCGCTTTCATTGAGCGGTTGCCGTTCTTTATTTTATTCGACTACTTTTTTGTAGAACATAATATATCCGGAACGCTTCGGAAGCTTTACGGTATATCCGGAAGCAAGAGATGCGCCCGTTACTGTCTTTATCTCTCCCTTTACGGGCTCTTCGATAATATACTTTGCGTCGGGGCAAACATGAAGCTTCATTGTAATTGTATCAGTTTCGCAAAGAGTGTTGCTTATCACATGAATAAATCCGTCACCGCATTCGGAATCGGAGAACTCAACTGCATAAAGCTCTGTATTTGACTTCGTGCTCTGCGTTGCGGGATAATAATCGGCGCGAAGCTCGATTTCGGCGGCTCTTCTCCATATCGGAAGCATCTTTCTGCCTATATCGAATTCTTCCTCGGGACCCCACGCAGGCGTCATAACCGTAATTGCGGGAGCCATGGCGTTCTGATAAGAAAATTCATCGCATACGGGATGATTTACCTGAGGTGTGTATGAGCCCTCGGGATTATCCCAAGACATATTGTGTGCTCTGAAATAAGGAGCCCATTCAAAGAGCATCTGGTGCTGGCACTGCTTTATCGGGTGGTTTCCGTATCCGACATCGGTAAAGTGAAGCGGTACAGACCTGCGCAAAGTTTCGAGGTCGTTTCTTCTTCCGCCTGCCGCGCAAGAATCGATCCACATTCCGGGATTATTGAAGACAATAGAATCCCAATATCTGTAATAGCCCTGAATGTGCTTGTTCTCAAGAGCGCCGATTCTGTCTTTTTCGTCATTGTCTATCCAAATCTGCATTGGGTCTTGAAGGTTGAAGTCCTGTCTGTAAATGTTGACATGCCATTTCTTTATCAAACCGTTTATGTGCTTGATAGCCCAATCGCAGGCTTCTTCGTTGCCGAGGTCAAGGAGCATATTCTTTTCGGTGCTGTCGTCTTTTCTCTTTAAGCACCATTCGGGATGCTCTGTTGCAAGCCAAGTGCCTGGTACAACGCGCTCGGGCTCAAACCAAAGAAGGAACTGCATATCGTTTTTACTGCATTCCTCGCCTATCGGTGCAAGTCCGTTATCGGGGAATCTTTCCTTGTCTTCCTCCCAAGTTCCGATTGTCTGCCATACCTTATCGCACTTGTACCATCCGGCATCAAACCACCATATATCGGGCTTGAAATTTCTTTCGATATACTTCTTGATTCCGGCTACCTGCGAAGCGGATGTTGTGCCCGTAAACTCGGGGCCGTTTTCACCGAAGACATGCATACAAGCCTTGGGAGGAATGTTATTGCCGAATTCCTTCGGGAGTATGTGCTTGAGATACCAGCGTCTCCAAAGATTTATCGAGCGGTTAACATCAGTCGAATCCGAAAGCATTACGGTCATTCTCGGAGTGCAGAATACTTCTCCGGGAAGAAGCTTGGAGCAAAGTCTTTGCTGACCTGCGGTATAGCGAATACCGCCGCTTACCTTTGAAACAGATGCCTCCCACTGTCCCGTCCAGCCGACCGAAATGCTTGCTACATATCTGTCGGTGTAAAGTCTCATAAAGGGATATGCTTCCTGGCAGGATGTGCCATGGATAGGCGCTATCGTTATAGGAGTCTTCCCTATTTTATCGTCGTAGAATTCAAATCCGTCGTTATGTCTTGTGTCGCCGTTTCCGTGGTGGAACACGCCTTTCTTCGCGGGGAAAACATAATCAATCGCTCTTACATCCGTGAGAATCGGAGATGCTTTATTTGAAGTGTTTTCAAAGAAAAGCTGCCATTCGACAACAGGGAAATCGCGATATTCGTAAATCTCGGCTCTAACGGAAAAGCCTTTGCCGTTTGTGCCGCTGATTACAGTCTCGGTGATATTGGAATCGACGAATTTCTTTCTCGTTACCGGAGAAAATACTTCGGGAATTCCTCTGTACTCATTTTTTCCGAGCTTGAATCTTACCGGCAAAGTCTGTGCATTTATACCGTTTCCGAAAAGCTCCGATACAAGCAGGATGTCGCTCTTGTTAGTTGAAATTTTGTCCATTTCCGTTCTCCTGTTTTTTATATATTATTTGCAATTTGTTTTAGATTTGATATTTCCTTTGCTCTGTCCTTTGCTTTGAATACAGCACTTCCCGCGACAAATACATCGGCACCGGCTTTTGCGGCGACCGATATGGTATCGTCCGATATTCCGCCGTCAACCTCAATCAGATAAGAAAGACCGTGTTCTTTTCTGTAATTATACAAAAACTCAACCTTCGGCATCATATCAGCCATAAAGCTCTGACCTCCGAAGCCGGGCTCTACGGTCATAACAAGCACCATATCGACACAATCGAGATATTTTACGATGTCAGTTACCGGTGTTTTCGGCTTAACGGAAATTGAAGCCGCTATGCCGTATGACTTGATTTTTTCTATCGTTTTGTCAACATCTTCGCAGGCTTCTACATGAAATGTAATATTCTGACTTCCCGCTTTGACAAACTGTTCTATGTATCTTTCGGGACGGTCTATCATAAGATGAGTATCGAAATACAAATCCGTATGCTTTCTCATTGATGAGATTACCGGCAATCCGAAGCTTATATTCGGAACAAATATGCCATCCATTATATCAAGATGAAGCATATCAGCTCCGGCGTTTTCCATACACTTGATTTCACTTTCAATGTTACAGAAATCACAAGCAAGCATTGATGGGGATATTTTAACATTATTCATAATAATTGCCTCCTATCGAATTATAAGTCAACCGACCGCAAAAGTCAATAATTATGCGTATTTTGTTGACATTTACGACAATTTAATTTTACAAATTACGCGATTTTGCGGGGAATCATTATACTTGACAAAGCGGAAAGAAGGTTATATAATATCTATACCAATTAACGGAGGTGTATTTTAATGAAAATCACAAAAATTCTCGCGCTTATTCTTGCAGCAATTCTCTGCGTATCGGTATTTGCTGCTTGCGGCGAAAAGAAAACCGAAAACGAAAAGAAAGACGACGAGCCCGATGCAGCTTCTACAATAGCAATCAAAATTGTAGATAACGAGGGAAAGACAATCTACGAAAATAAAACTCTCGACATCGACCCCGAAGAAGACGGAACCGAAGAAGGAAAGCTCTTCTTGGAAAATGTTCTCGCTCTTTGCAACTACTACGATAACACACTCGAATATGAATTCGACTCCGAAGGCGAGCTCTCAATCAACGGTCTTACCGCTATAAAGGGCACGGTAATCGAGAAGATTGAAGTTGAAAGCGAAGACGAAGAAACTGAAGAAGAATCCGAAGAAGATAAAGAGCCCGAATACATAGAGGTTGAATATTGCCTCTTCTGGGAAATCAAAATAAATGACGAAGAAAAGTCTCTTGATGAAGAAATCAAGCTCGGCGACAATATTCTTCTTACATTTGTTAAGATTCCCGCTTCCGAGCTGTAATTTATAAAGACACAAAAAAGGAGCACTTCATTTTGAAGTGCTCCTTTTATTTTTGTTTTATGCTTTGTCTACAAGGAACATTTTTGTTTCATGTTCGTTGAATGTAACTTCTGTTCCGCTCGGGCCGACCTTATACTGTTCCTTTGTGAAATACTCTGTGAATATCGTCTCAACGGGGCGGTAGAGTTTTCTTACGCCGCCGGTGAAGCTGTATGCACACTCAAAGTTGTCGTTTGTATAGATAGGCTCAAGGTTGTCGGTATATCTGAAGATTTTTGCGTATTCGTAAATCTTTGCAAGTATCTCCTTCGGAACAGGAGCGCAAGCGCTGAATGCGTCGAATCCGCCGTCTTTTCTGAACTTGATGCCGACTGCGGGAAGTCCGTTCTCCTTAAATACGCCGAATACGACATCCAAATCCTCTGCGGTGAATATGGGTTTTACCTGAATTGTTTCGCCTCTGTTGGGCCAGATGTCACCCTTCATGTGTGCATTATTGAAGTCATAGGAAATGCCTTCAAACTCACCCACACCGACTATTGTGTTATCTTCGAGCTCTATGCGCTTGAGAGTAATTCCCGTAAGCTCCTTCATAGAAGCTTCGGAATATCCGTCGTCTGTTACATAGCCAGGAGCGTGCATATAAAGCATATTCTTGCCGAGCTTTTTGAGCTCTGCAATCTTGTCGCGAAGGTTCTTTTCGGGTGCAAACAACGCCGGGAAAATGAAGAGCTTGTATCTTTCTGTCTCGAAATTATCGAGGAACAAATCAAATGTATCTCCCTGCTCCCACGGTGCGCCGACGGAGTTGAGCTCGGGTGTCTGATGCTCTACCATCGGATAGAAGCTGTTTGTCTTGAGCATAAGCGCAGAATTTCTGTCAAGCATCTCGATAACTTCCGATACGCTGTGTGAGCCGCGCTTGAGAAGTTCTTCCTGAAGTGAATGGATATCCGTGATTTCCTGCATAAGCTCGGGGTCATCATAATATCCGGAGAACATATCAAACCACCAGTATCCCATTCCCTTTGCAAGTACGATACCGGTTTCGCGTCTTAAGTACATCTTAGTATCATTCGTGCAGGTAAATGTCTGGTCTCTGCCGACTGCGTGCATAAATGCACCGTTATCGGTGGAGTTAGTGCTCTTCTTGAGAAGGTGCGTTGAGCTGTCTATCTCGTGAACGAAGAGTTTGTTCTGCATAACCATTGAATCGACGGGAACTCTTATTCCGCTCGTGGAATCGAATCTTCTCATTATGTAAGAAGCCGGGCAGAACATCATATCGATATCGGGGCAAGCGCTTAACTTATCGAGATTGATATATGCCATACGGACAGCCCAGTCAATCATTGTACCGTAGCTCTGGCTGTTGAAGATTCCGACAAGCTTCGTTCCGTGAGTATGTTCTTTTGCAACATGAGCAAAATACATAATTGTCTCGGGAACGATGGTGTTTGTAAACTTCCAATAATCAATCGCGGGCTTATCGATAACGGGATGACGGATAAAGCCGTCTTCGGCGTGATGAAGCACCTCGGGTGACGGGATGGATACGCTGTCGTCGTTCATATATTCTCTGAAAGCCTTTTGCTGAAGCTCTGTCGGCTTTTCGAGAACTTCGTCGGCATGGTAAGAATACCATTCGGTTGTACCGCCGGAAAGAAGGAAAATTGCATATACTCTCTCGGGATACCACTCGTCCATTTTGTCGACGAGGGCGCAGAGATAATCTGCGGCATCTTTCTTCCACTGCTCGTATCCCATATTCTGTATCATCTGTTCCCAATGGTCAACAAGACCTGGATGAGAATCAACATACCACTGCGGAGGGTCAAGGTGTGCCGATATGGATACATAAGTATCTTCACCGATATTTGAGAAAAACTCATCGCACTGTGCTCTTAAGTTATCCCAATTATATTCGTGGTCGCCTACCCATACGGGTCCGAACTGTGAATAAGGTATTGTTCTGTTGCCGAGAGCGGTCATTATTCCGCTAGGGAAAATATTGAAGAATTTAATTCCGTGCTCTGAAAAATCGTGCAGAATTCTGCCTTCGGGACGGAATGAACGCGTTGCGGCAAAGCTGTAAACTTTACCGTTTATCTTCAAACCGTGAGCACCGTTTGAATTATAAATTTCAGCTTTCATTTATTGAAACTCCTAAAAATAAAATTCTGTTTTAGCAGGTCTGATATCTGTCAAAGCGCCGGTATAATGTCTGAGCGTATGAGGTACATAGGGATGCTTTAAGCACTCTTCCTCGTTAATCTCGATGCCGAGACCGGGTTTTGAAGGAATAGTTATATAACCGTCCTTATATTCAAGATTCTCGTTTGTAACAGCCTTGCGGTAATCAACATCGCTGTACATAATCTCAAGAATCGAGAAGTTCGGGCAGCAAGCAGCAAGCTGAAGCGTTGCGGCATTGGCAACAGGTCCGCTCGGATTATGCGGAGCAAATCCGATGTAGCTTGTCTCTGCTATAGCGGCAATCTTCTTGAGCTCCATAATACCGCCGGCGTGGCTGATGTCGGGCTGAATATAGTCGGCAGCCATCTTCTCGAACATAGCCTTGTAATCCCATCTTGTGTAAAGTCTTTCGCCTGCGGAAATAGCGACGGGAGACTTATCCTTTACTGCCTTAAGAGCATCGAGATTATCGGGCGGAACGGGCTCTTCAAAGAACATCGGCTTGAACTGCTCGAGCTCTTTTGCAATCTTGACGCCTGTGGGAATATTGAATCTGCCGTGTCCTTCAATAAGAAGGTCAACATTGTTGCCGACAGCCTTTCTTACCTCGTCTACGCAGCGCATAGCGGTATCGAGGTCTTTATTGGAAATCTCCATATAGTTCTTGCCGAACGGGTCCCACTTCATTGCGGTTACGCCGCGCTCTACGGCAATCTTTGCCTTCTCTCCGAACTGCTCGGGAGTCTTTGCGCCGGCAAACCAGCCGTTAACATAAATTCTTACTTTATCGTTTGCTCTGCCGCCGAGAAGCTTATATACGGGAACATTGAGGGATTTACCGAGAATATCCCAAAGTGCGGTCTCAACCGCCGAGAGCGCGCTCATCAGAACGGGGCCGCCTCTCCAATAAGCATCTCTGTATATAGCGTGAGCGTGCAATTCGATATCCGTGGGGTCTTTTCCTACGAGATAATCCTTGATGTGCTCAACCGCTCCGCAGAGTGCCTTTTCCTTGTACTCGAGTGTTGCTTCGCCTACGCCGTCAATGCCGGCATCAGTGTAGACTTTGACAAAAACCCAGTTTGTTCTGAAGCAATCGACTACAAATGTTTTTACATCAGTTACCTTCATACTGTATTCCTTTCTTAAATGTATTTTTATAATTGAAATGCATTATTTCTCGTCTAATTTTACCACTGTTTTCATATAGTGTCAACAATATTTGCTTATTTTGGGCAAAGAAAAAGCCTGCAAATGCAGGCTTCAGAGTACAGAAAACTCGTGCTAACGGCAATAAGCACATTTTTATACGAAAGATTTTATGTATACTGTAAAAATTAAACGCAGATACAAAAAAGTCGAGGCTTTATGTTCTTACAAATCTGTCTTTTATTCCGTCACTTAATTCTATCGTTCCGTCATCGGTGACAAGAATGTACTCAAAATTTCCGAGCTCGGGATAAAGTTCTTCCGCAAGCTCTTTGCCGCCGACATATACAGCCGTGGAAAGTGCGTCGGCAAGCGCGTCGTCCGAGCTGATTATTGTCACGCTCGAAAGTCCGCTTTGTGCGGGAAATCCCGAATGCGGATTCAATATGTGATGATACTTTTTTGAATCCTTTTCGAAAAATCTCTGATAGCCGCCGGATGTAATTACCGCTTTATCGCTGACTTCTACATATCCGATAATTTTTTCGGTATCAAACGGATTTTTTATGCCTATTTTATAATCGCTTCCGTCCGGCTTGGAGCCTACTGCGCGAACATTTCCGCCGAGATATATAAGTGCGGAATCCACGCCGTTTTCCTTTAGCATACACGCAAGCTTTGCGGATGTATAGCCTTTCGCAACTGCGCCGAGGTCGAGCTTTTCTCCGTTTAACGATATAGTCGTTCCGCTTATGCTTATTTGCTCCTTCGGAATTGCTTCGTCGATTTGCTTTTTGTCGGGAACGCAATAATTTCCCGTGGTAAAGCCCCATATATCAATCAGCTTTCTGACTCTTATATCAAAATTTCCGAATGTGATGCTTTGGTATCTAAGCGAATCCGATATTATATTTACAAGCTCATCCGATACGGTGGCGCTTTGACTTTCATTTAATCGGTAAAGCTCTCCGTCATTTCTTTCCGCGGTGAATACCGAATCAAGCTCATATATCTTTTTTTCGCAAAGCTTGAGCGCTTTTTCGGAATTTTTACCGTATGCGGTAATTTCCATATATGTATCCATCGCATACAGTTTGGTTTCGGCTTTGTTTTCACTGCAACCGCAAAATGTCAAAAGAACAACGGCAAGTATAGCCGAAACTTTAACCGATATCTGAAATTTCAAGGTCGAGATACCATTTAAGCTCACTGTGCGGAGCTATTTCGGAGCAGCAACCGTGAAGTGAGGCAAGGTCAGGCCTGTCATACGGAGCGGAGCACGGCTCAAGTATGCAAAGATACATTCCGTCCCAACCGCCCTCATCGTTCATTATTCCGATATACGGAACATTTTCCGTCGGAAAATGCATAATAAACTTCTTTCCGTTTTCCGGATAAGTTACGCCGATAAAGCCGTCTTTTGTAAGCTTATTTGCAAAATAATATTTTTCATCTTCATTTACACTGATGTCGCGCATAACGGACATATCATGTGTTACGCCGTTTTTATCCTTGTTAATCGGATATGAGAACTTTTCTCCGTAATTGCCGATTCGCTCATTATTGGAAAACATACATATTCCGCTGTCACATTCGTCGGGAACGAGAAATTTCGAGCCCGTCTGTGCGTTGAGCATGACATGAGCCGCCCAGAGGTATTTCATTGTATATCTCGTCGGATTTTTAAGCGTATATTCAATCCGGACGGAGTTTTCTCCGTTTGCAACATACTTCTTTGTAAGTGTATACGGCATTCTTATTCCGCTGACTTTGCCCGTGACGGTTGCGTCGGTAAGCTCCGTAATCTCATAGGGCTCGCTCCATATCTCACCGTGATTCGGGAAGCAAACGCCGTTCCACGGACCGTCCGAATCGGCATAGTATGGGTCAATCGTCGGAAACATATCGTCGAAGCCGGCGCATTCGTATTCTACAAAATCGCCGTTATATTCAGGACGGATAAATGTATCAAGCCCCTTCGGATTCTGATGTAAAAACTCAAATCCGGTAGCTTTGTTAACGGCGGAAACCATCTTCATTCCGGATTCGGGTACTACGGTGAATACTACCTCTCCGCAGTCAAGTGAAAGTGCGTCGATATCCTTATATTTGCATTTTGTAATCTTCATTTCTTTTCTCCCGTAAAAAATAATTTGATTAAGTCGTCAGCAGTACAGTTCATTATATAGCGGCTGAGATTGAGCGCGGACAGCTTTGCTTTCAGGCTCTCGTAATCAAGCTCAGAGCCGATTAGCTTTGCGGCAAGCTCCTTTGCGTCAAGTGCGCCGAAGAAATCGCCGTAAAATGAAATATCTGTGATTCTTCCGTTTTCCGATTTCATATAAAGCTCAACGGAGCCGAACGGAAAGCGCATTTTGTTCTTATATTCAAACTCGGGCGATTTTGAGAAATTCCATTCCCAAGTCGAATATTTTTCGTCGTGAAGCTTTTTTATTTCGGGAACATTTTTCGGTGATATGCTTTCGACAGTCACATTGGAATAAGTCTTGTCGTTCTTGAAAAAGTCGGCAAGAAAAGCCATAAATTCGGTGACATCCATATCAAGTGAAAGCAAGGTCTTAATATTTGCGACACGGCTTTTAACCGATTTGATTCCCTTGTCCTTCAGCTTGTCTTCATCGGCGTTGAGAGCTCCGGAAAGCTTTGATAAATCGGCAGAATAAAGCAAAGTTCCGTGGTGCATTATCTTGCCGCCATAGACGCATTGTGCGGTGCCGGATATTTTCTTTTCGGAAATACATATATCGTTTCTTCCGGACAGTGCCGCATCGGCGCCCAAGCTTTTCAGAGCATTTATAACCGGAACGGTAAATGCGGAAAAATCAAGTGCCGCATTTTCCTTTGCTTTTGTTATATGAGTGTAATTGACATTACCGAGGTCGTGGAAAACCGCGCCGCCGCCGGTAAGTCGCCTTATAACCTGAATTTTGTTTGCGGTAACATAGTCGATGTTTATCTGCGAATACGCATTCTGATTTTTACCGATTATGACGGACGGGCCGTTACGCCAAAGCATAAATATATCCGTATCTTCATCAAGCTCTTTTGAGAGAAGATACTCTTCCGAAGCAAGATTATATGAAGCGTCCGTGCAATCGGAATTGATAAGGAGCTTGAGTTTTTTCATATCAGACGGTAAAGCGGAAATACGACTTTTTGCCTTTCTTTACGATAAGTCCGTCTGCAAAAGCTGCTTTATCGAATGCCGTCGCAATATCGGTTACTTTTTCTCCTCCGACATTTACGCCGCCCTGGTCGATAAGTCTTCTCGCCTCTCCCCTTGAGGATGCGAATTTTGCCGCGATAAGAAGGTCAATTACGCCAATCTTTCCATCTGTAAAGCTCTCGTCGGAAAGCTTTGCGCTCGGCATATCCGCAAGGTTATCGCCGGAGCCGAATAGCGCGTGCGAAGCGGCTTTTGCTTTGTCGGCTTCTTCAGTACCGTGAACAAGTGCGGTGAGCTCGTATGCGAGAATCTCCTTTGCCTCGTTTAGCTTGCTTCCTTCCCATTTGTCCATCTCGTCAATCTGTTCGAGAGGCAGGAATGTGAGCATACGGAGGCATTTGAGTACATCGCTGTCTTCGACATTTCTCCAATACTGGAAGAAATCGTAAGGCGAAGTCTTTTTGGGGTCGAGCCATACAGCATTACCTGCGGTTTTGCCCATCTTTTTGCCCTGCGAATCTGTGAGAAGTGTAATTGTCATCGCGTGGGCATCTTTTCCGAGCTTTCGTCTTATAAGCTCTGTACCGCCGAGCATATTCGACCACTGGTCGTCGCCGCCGAATTCCATATTGCAGCCGTAGTTTTTGAAAAGATAATAGAAGTCATACGACTGCATTATCATATAGTTGAATTCAAGGAAAGAAAGTCCTTTCTCCATACGCTGCTTGTAGCACTCGGCGCGGAGCATATTATTTACCGAAAAGCAAGCTCCGACCTCTCTTAACACATCTACATAGTTCAGCTTGAGAAGCCAATCGGCGTTGTTTACCATCATGGCCTTGCCTTCTCCGAATTCGATGAATCTCTCCATCTGGTGCTTGAAGCATTCTGCATTATGGTCAATGTCCTCTTTTGAGAGCATCTTTCTCATATCGGTTCTGCCGGAGGGGTCACCTATCATCGTGGTTCCGCCGCCGATGAGTGCAACAGGCTGATTACCCGCCATCTGAAGGCGCTTCATAAGCGTAAGTGCCATAAAATGTCCCGCGGTAAGGCTATCCGCGGTGCAGTCAAATCCGATGTAGAATTTTGCCTTTCCGTTGTTGACTAACTCTCTTATCGTATCCTCATCGGTTACCTGAGCGATTAGTCCGCGTGCTTTGAGTTCTTCGTAAATACCCATGATTTATCCTTTCAAATGCGATTATTTTTAATTGTTTCGGACTGCGCAAGAAGTTCCCTTGCACTGTCAAGCAATGTTTTACTGATTATATCTCCGCCCATTATGCGGGCAATTTCCATCGTTCTCTGTTCACTTGTAAGCTCGGTTGCAACCGTATATGCTCTGCCGTTATCAGATGATTTTGAAACCTTTATATGAGTATCGGCAAGAGATGCTATCTGCGCGCTGTGCGTAACGCAAAAAACCTGTGACGAACGAGATGCGGAATACAGTTTTAAGCCGACTTTATATGATGTTTTTCCGGATATGCCGGTATCGACTTCATCAAAAATAAGTGTGCCTGTTCCCTCTTTTTCGTTTAATGCGGACTTTATTGCAAGTATTATTCTCGAAAGCTCACCGCCGGAAGCAATTTTGGCAAGCGGCTTCGGCTCTTCACCGACATTTGCGGAAATGAGGAATTCAGTTTTTTCCGTTCCGTCCGCGGTATAGAAAATACCGCCTTTTGCGTTATGATATTCTTCTGCTTTGGTTAGAAATCTGACACCGGGCATATCAAGGAATTCGAGCTCTTCGCATACTTTTTTGCAAAGCGATTCCGACGCGCTCTTTCTTGAAGCGGAAAGCTCTGCACCGAGCTTTGCAAGCTTTGCTTTTGCGTCTTTGTATTCGTCCGCGAGAATTTTAAGGCTGTCGTCAATATTTTCAAGCTCGGTAAGCTCTGCTGCGGATGATTCTCTTGTCTCAATGACGGACTTGACACTTCCGCCATACTTTTTGCATAGCTTTTCTATTGCGTACATACGCTCTTCGATTTTGTCTACATCTTCGTCTGAAAAGCCGTCTGTGCCGATTCTCGATATTTCGGAAGTAATGTCCGATACATCCGCAGAAAGCGCCGCAAGCCTTTCTGAAAGCTTGTCTCCGTCCGGTATGAGCGATTTTGCGCTTTCTATCGCGTCTGCCGCTATTTTTATCGCAGAGCAGGCACCGTTTGAATCATCTCCGCCGTTTAACGCACCGAGTGCCGCGGATACAGATGATGTCAGTTTTTGATTCTGCTCAATAAAATCCTTTTTTTCTTTAAGGGTTTCAAGCTCGTTTTCTTTTGGAGAAACCTTATCTATTTCCTCAATAGTATATTTGAGATAATCCGCTCTTTGGCGTTTTTCTTTCTCATCACCGGAAAGCTCTATAATGCGTTTTTGTATATCCTTTGCGTTTTTGTAAGCTTGCGAATATTCGTTACGAAGTTCTTTATTTTCGGCATAGAGGTCAAGCAGTTCAAGATGTCTTTGCGAATCGGTGAGAAGCTGGCACTCGTGCTGACCGTGAATGTTTACAAGATGCGATGCGGCATCTCTTAACATTGAGACGGTTACGGTCTTGCCGTTTATTTTCGCGACGCTTCTGCCGTCTGTGTATATTTCGCGCGAAAGCAAAAGCTGACCGTCATCTGTATCTATCTCAAGCTTCGCAAGCTCGCTCTTTTCAATATCGTTAAAGCTTTCAAACAAAGCTTCGACTTTTGCCTTCTGCTCTCCGCTTCTTATAAGCTCTTTATTTGCGCGTGAACCGAGAATAAGCGCTATTGAGTCAATAATTATGGATTTACCTGCTCCCGTCTCACCCGTAAACACCACAAAGCCATCGGTAAATCTGATTTCACCGTGGCTTATAAGTGCAATATTTTCAATGGTAAGACAACTGAGCATTTTATTTACCCGTCTTATTTTTTAATGTTGAGAAGCTCGTAAAACTTGTCTTTGACGGCTATTGCAGTCATATCATCTTTTACAACGACGAATACGGTGTCGTCACCTGCAAGTGAGCCGACTATATCATTGAATATCATGGCGTCGATTGCAGCGGCAGCCGCCTGAGCCATACCCGCGTATGTCTTGATGACCACAATATTTCCGGCGGCGGTAATGCTTATGACTATACCGCTTAAGATATCGCGGAATTTTTCCGCGGTTTTTATCTCGTCTTCCTTGGAGTTTACCATATAGCGGTACTTGCCGTTTTCTCCTATCGCTTTTATGATATGGAGCGATTTAATATCTCTCGATACTGTCGCCTGTGTAACCTTAAAGCCCATCTGCGAAAGACGCTCTGTAAGCTCTTCCTGTGTTTCGATGCTGTTCTTTTCTATAAGCTCCATTATGCGGGCGTGTCTTTGAAATTTTGTCATATCCGTTTCCTTCCTAAATCTTGACTGAAAGTTTTTGATATATATTGTCGTAGAATCCCGTTGAAAGAAGTTTAATAAGCTTTGTGGTATGAATGCTTTTTGTTATTCTGACCACATCGCCCTCACAAAGATTAACTCCGTCGCGTCCGTCAACATTCAAATAAGGCGACGAGCTGTTGTGCCCGACTTTGGCACACAAAACCGAGTTCATATCAAATAGCATCGGCTTTGCAGTAAGTGTGTGCGGGCAAATTGCCGTAACGCAGGTTATCGCTATATCCGGCGCGATAATCGGGCCTCCGGCGGCAAGTGAATATGCGGTTGAGCCAGTAGGTGTTGAGAATATTAGTCCGTCGGCTCTGTAATCAGTAACATGATTGCCGTCCTTATCGAGAGATATCTCAATAAGTCTGGCGGCACCGCTGTTTTCTATGACCGCATCGTTAAGCGCAAGATAACTGCCGACACACGCTCCGTTTCTTATTACATCGACATTAAGCATAAATCTGTGTTCAATTCCGTAGCTTCCTTCCGCAAGCTTTGAAAGCTCGTTTATGTGGCACGGCGCAATTTCGCAGATAAATCCTATTGTTCCGATATTTATTCCGAGAATCGGCTTTGAATTTTCGGCAGCCTGTGAAGAATATCTTAAAATAGTTCCGTCGCCGCCGAGAATTATCAGGCAGTCGGCGTCAGCAAATATTCTGCTGCTCTGAATTGCTCGTGCGCCGCTCCTTTTACCGAATTCTTCGGGCAAAAGCGGCGTTATATTGCATTTTGCCAATGCGTCTATGACATCATCGGTATACGCAAGCGAAGCGTCCTTTAATATATTAGGAAGAATTGCGGCTGTTTTTATTTTTTCCATAAGCGTTTCCTCAATTATTCCTGTTTACGAGCATATATGCAAGTTCTGATAGTATCTCTCCGCCCTTAAAGCGAGAAACCGCGGCAACCGCTTTTTCCGTATATTCAAGATAACGCTTTTTTGCTCCTTCAAGTCCCAAGAGCGTGACATAAGTTGTCTTTCCCTGCGCGGCGTCACTGCCGATGGGTTTTCCCAAAAGCTTTTCGTCGCCTATAACATCAAGTACATCGTCATATATCTGGAATGCTATTCCGAGATTGTAAGCGTATTCTTTTGCCGAGTTGACCGCCGCTTTATATTCTGCTTCCGACAGTCTGTTTTTTGCAGAAAGAACGCCCATAAGGCACGATGTTTCTATAAGCGCTCCCGTTTTGAGCTTGCACATAAGCGAAAGCATATCTTCGGTTATTGTTTCTTCGGACTCATATTCAAGGTCTAACTGCTGACCGCCTACCATTCCCATAGGTCCGGCGTTTGAAGCAAGAAGATGCACCGCTTCGACAGAAAGCTCCGCAGGTGTATTTTTGGTGAGAATATCAAGTCCCGTAAGTATTAGCGAGTCGCCCGCAAGAATAGCCGTATATTCTCCGAAAGCCTTATGGCATGAGGGCTTGCCTCTTCTCATATCGTCGTTATCCATGGCGGGAAGGTCATCGTGAATCAGTGAGCTTGCATGAATCATTTCCACGCCGCAACCGAATGTGAGTGCAACATCCTCATCTCCGCCGAAAAGCTTGGAAAACTGAACGGCAAGAAACGGTCTTATTGCTTTTCCCGACGAAATCAGGCTGTATCTCATGGCATCGGTGCATCTTTTCCACGGAGCGTCGGCATCATATCCGTCCATATATTCGGTAAGTCTTTTGCGAACGGCATCCGAATTTTGTGTTAGCAGTGTCTTTAAGTCAACCATTGTTTTTATCTCCGACAAAATTTTGCTCCGACATCTCGCCGTCATCGCCTTTTATAAGAACGGAAACCTTTTGCTCTGCTTTGTCGAGCATATCATTGCAAAATTTGACAAGCGATACGCCCTCCTCGAAAAGAGCAAGACTTTCGGCAAGCGGAATCTTGCCGTTTTCCATATCTTTTACTATTTCTTCGAGCCTTGCGGTAGCCTGCTCAAATGTCATATCATCTTTCATAATAAATCCTCACAGTTCATTTATTTGGCGTACATCCGCCTTGATTTCGCCGTCCGAAAGGCGTACGCACACCGTATCGTCGCACTTGAGTTTTTTTACGCTGTCGATTATCCTGCCGCCGTCGGAATACACGGCGCCGTAGCCTCTCGATATGACATCGAGCGGATTAAGTGCGGAAAGTCTTGACGCATTTTCGGCAAAAGCGCCACGCTTTTCATTTGCGATAAGCTTCATGCGCATTGTCAATGTTTCGCTGTGGTGCATTATAAGCATACGCTTATCGTCAAGCTGCGCTTTGGGGCTCGAAAGATGCCGCGATTTTTTAAGCGCTTCTATTTTCGACCGCTCTGATTCGAGCTTTGCCGTCAGCCTTACGCCGATATGTTTTGTGATATTGCAGAATTTCTGCTTAAGCTCAGATGTTTCGGGAGTGACGAGCTCTGCCGCCGCGGATGGCGTAGGCGCTCTTTTATCGGCTACATAGTCGCATATCGTGAAGTCTGTTTCGTGTCCCACCGCCGATACAACGGGTATCTTCGATGCAAAAACCGTATAAGCGAGTTTTTCGTCGTTGAACGCCCAAAGGTCTTCTATCGAACCTCCGCCGCGTCCGATGATAATTACATCGACGGAATGTGCGTTAAAATATTTTATGCCGTCGGCAAGCTGCTCTGCGGCTGATTCTCCCTGAACCAAAGACGGATAAAGTATAAGCTTTGCATAAGGGAATCTGCGTCCCGTTATGTCAATCATATCTCTTACCGCGGCACCCGTCGGCGAAGTTATAACACCTATCGTCTTTGGTATCTTCGGAAGCGGTTTCTTCTTTTGCTCGTCAAACATTCCCATAGATTCGAGCTTAGCTTTAAGTTGCTCATAGGCAATATTGAGTGAGCCCTCGCCGTCCGGAATCATCGATGTTACATAAAGCTGATACTGACCGTCGCGGGGAAATACGCTGATTCTTCCCTTTGCCTTGACCTTCATTCCGCTTTGCGGAGTAAAGGTGACTTTCTGCGCGCTGTAACGGAACATCACGCTTCTCAATACCGCCCCGTCGTCCTTGAGCGTGAAATAAAAATGCCCGGATTTATGCGGAGTAAAATTAGATATCTCGCCGCAAACAGTAATATCGGCAAGCACCGGAGAGCTTTCGAGCGCAATTTTAATGAGCTCGTTTACCTCGGTGACCGAGAATTCTTTTATGGGAGTTTCTATTTATCTCACCTCGCAAAATACGCTCTTGCCGCCAATACGGCAGTTCCGACGGCATTGTCGGACGAAAGTCCGCCGCAAGCAAAAACCGCGTTCATTCTATTTGAAATATAATCTTTTATTATGTTGTTTCCGGAAACACCGCCGACGAAAACCACGGGCTCGTCTTTATATATTTCCGTTGCCGCCTTTGCGGTTTTATAAAGTGAGTGCTTTACCATATCTATCGCACAGCGTGCGACATCGGCAGACGATGCTCCGCTTTTTATGATTGTAGCTAAGATATTCTCCGCACCGGAAAGATTCATTTGCGTTCCGTTTGTGCAGGTCTTTACCTTTTGCTCTTTGTCAGATGCGATTCTTTCAAGTTCCGCACCGCACGGAAACGGTATTCCGAGCAATACTCCGACGCGGTCAATGAGCTGACCTGCGGATATATCGAGCGTACCTCCGATTATTTTGCAATCAAAGCCCGAGCCGTTTTTTGTAACATGAACAAGCTCTGTTGTTCCGCCTGATACATGATATGCAAGATGCGGTTTATCAAATAAATCGTAGCTTTCGGTAATATACAAGGCTGACGCTATATGCATACACTGATGAGAAAAGCGGTAAAGCGGCACTCCGAGAGCGTCGGCGGCAAGCGATGCCGCGGATACTCCCGCCAAAAAGCAAGGCATATATGAGCCCTCGGCATTTCTCGGCTTATCGGAGCAGGCGACCGCGCTTATCTTTATGTTACCCGTCTTCGCAAATAGCTCTTTTGCAAGCTCCGGAATCTGCTTTGTGTGCTGAAAATGCGCTTCGCTCTGCCTGAGTCCGCGTTCTCCGTCACCTACGGAGAGCAGTTTTCTTACGGATGTATGCGAAACAATCTGCCCGTCCGAAAGACATTCGACAACTGCAAGCGATGTTGTATAATTTGATGTATCAACACCGAGAAAATACAGATTATCAGATTTTTCCATTATGAGCGGCAAGCTTTCCGAGCACTCCGTTTATAAAAGCCGGAGATTTATCGTCACCGTATTTTTTTGCAAGCTCAACCGCTTCATTTATCGCGATGCTTGCGGGTATATCTCCGAACAGTATTTCATAAGACGACAGTCTTAAAATTCCAACATTTATCTTAGAAAGTCTGTCAAAAGTCCAGCTTTGAAGGTGCTCCGATATGGCTTCATCAAGCTCCGCGAGCTTTGCGGTAACACCGAGAAATAAAGTTTCGGCGTATTCGT
Source organism: Eubacteriales bacterium (assembly GCA_045627885.1). Taxonomy (GTDB): domain Bacteria; phylum Bacillota; class Clostridia; order Oscillospirales; family CAG-272; genus CALCTE01. The sequence continues at coordinate 5,403 of JAZQOM010000004.1, read as the reverse complement.
CGCAATTTTCTCCGCTTGCTTTGTATATTTCAAGTATCTGTTCGGGAGTCTCGTCTTCCCTGAAAGGTATTTCGAATATTAGTCTTAATGCCGATGCTCTTGAACTTCTTCTGCTCATAAAAATAACCTCACAATTCTTTAAGCCTACATATTATACATTTTTTGCATAGAGTTGTCAATGAATTTGTTAATATTTATACGAAATATTTTATACTTGCCAAAACTCATACTTGGTTGTATAATTACTTTTGTAACAAAATAATGCGCCCTGCTTAGAATGTATTGAGGTATAACGCCTCTATTAAACCAAGCAAAGCGTGATTATATGTTATATCTTATTACAGACGGTGCATTTCTTACCGTTTCAACTCTTATCGGAGCATTCTTCGGATTGTTCTTTACAGATAAAAAGCACGGGATAAGCGATATGATTCTTGCTGTTTCGGCGGGAATAATGTTATTTGCGTCTTTTTCATCTTTGATTCTGCCGAGAATCAATACCCGCGGCAATATTAAGTTTGCGGCTTACATTATTATAATGTTGCTCGGTACTGTATTGACTTCACTTATTCAAAGTGCTCCCGGATTTATAAGAAATATGGCAAAATCCGACGGAAGCAAAAAGCTCGAAAAGGTTCTCGTATTTGTGACGGTAATTGCCGTGCATAAAATACCGGAAGGGCTTGCCGCAGGACTTTCTTGTGCGGCATACGGAAATTCTGCATTTTCGCTCTCGCTCGGTCTTGCAATACAGAATATTCCGGATGGACTTATCGTATCGGCTCCGCTCACTGCTTACGGAGTATCGAAGCCGAGAGCTTTCGCGATTGCCGCTTCAACATCCCTGTTTTCGCTTTTGGGAATGTTTGCCGGGTATTTCGGCGTAAAGGTTGCGAAATTTATCATAGACTATGCGCTGTCGTTTGCGGGCGGAATGATGATATTCGTAACATTTTCATTGTTTGAGCAGATGAAAGTAAACAAATATACAAGCATCGCCGTTTCACTCGGTATAGTTATAATGATGCTTTTGGAAAGATTTATATGACGGATTTGAAAGATTATTACAAAGAATGCAGGCTTTGTCCCCGACAATGCGGAATTGACAGAACAAAGCAAATCGGATTTTGCGGTGCGGGTGACAGAATAATCGCCGCAAGAATTGCACCGCATTACTGGGAAGAGCCCTGTCTTTCGGGCAAAAACGGCTCAGGCGCGGTTTTCTTCAGCGGTTGCCCTTTGAAATGCGTTTACTGCCAGAATAGCAAAATTTCACACGGTCAAGGTAAAGAAATATCGCTTGACTATCTTGCCGACAAAATGATTTATTTGCAGTCTCTCGGTTGCCATAATATCAATCTCGTGACCGCAAGTCACTTTATTCCGTCCGTTGCCGTCGCCATTGAAAAAGCAAAATGCAACGGGCTTGTTGTGCCTGTTGTATTTAATTCGAGCGGATACGAAACCGTGGAATCCCTCAGGCTTTTGCGCGGTTTAATCGACATATATCTTCCGGATATGAAATACTGTGACAAAGACTTGGCAAAAAAGTATTCCAATGCGCCTGACTATCCTGATACGGCAAAGGCGGCACTTGATGAAATGTATTCTCAAGTCGGAAAGCCCGTTATTGATGAAAACGGAATTATGACCTCGGGAATGATTGTAAGAGTTCTCGCTCTCCCCGACTGCGAAAATAACACAAAAGAGATTCTGAAGTATCTGAAGCATCGCTTTTCCGACAAAATCTATATAAGCCTTATGAGTCAATATACGCCGATGGAGCTAATCGGAGTAAAATTTCCGGAGCTGTCGAGAAAAATAACTTCAGAAGAATACGATGAACTTTGCGGCTATGCTTTGGGCTTAAGGCTCGACAATGTTTATTTTCAGGACGGAGAAGCCGCAACCGAAAGCTTTATTCCCGATTTTAACTCGGAGGAATTATAAATGAAAAAAGGAAAATCTGTCTATCTTCTTGTATTTGCGATTATTCTTTCCGTAATATCACTGTACTGCTCGACTAACATCATACTGAGTCTGATTTCAGGTGCCGGAACAGTTGATGTTGTTGCTTTTTTCAACGACCTGTCTATTCTGTTTCTGTCTTTTTCGGCACTTTTGAACGCATTGGCGGGAATAATCATTTCAATAATACTCATCGTTAAAAAATGCTTCAAAACCTGCGCAATTATTACTTTGACCGCTTGTATTTGTTCGCTGATTGGAGTTCTTGCAGGAATTCTCATATAGCAAAACAGCTCACCGCTTGACGCGGTGAGCTTTTAATTTTATTTGCTTTCAATCAGGCTTTCGTTCCAGCTTTCGTGCTTTTCGTAGCCAAGCAAATTTGCAACAGTGGCGGCTATATTGGAAAGTCCGAAGTCCCCGTTCTTTACCGAATACGAATCCGAATAGAAATTATCATAGAAAATAAACGGAACGGGATTGAGTGTGTGGCTTGTTTTGGCTTTCGGCTTACCCGAGGCATCGCGCTTTATCTCGCCCTTTTTATCAAGCTCAATCATTTCATCGGCGTTTCCGTGGTCTGCCGTTATAAGAGCTATTCCTTTGCATTCGTCAACGGCGGCAAGTATTCTCGCAAGCTGCATATCAAGTGCTTCCATACTGATTATTGTCGCCTGAATGCTTCCCGTGTGCCCGACCATATCTCCGTTGGGAAAATTCACTCTTATAAACTGATATTTTCCGCTCTTTATCTCTTCAATAAGCTCATCGGTAATCTCCGCGCATTTCATCCACGGTCTCTGCTCAAACGGGACGACATCCGACCTTATTTCTTTGTATGTTTCGAGCTTATCATCAAATTTGCCGCTCTTGTTTCCGTTCCAGAAATATGTGACATGACCGTATTTCTGCGTCTCCGATACAGCAAGCTGCGAAATGCCCTCTTTGCAGAAATGCTCGCCCATTGTATTTTTAATCTCGGGAGGAGAAACAAGGAACTTTTTCGGTATATGCAGGTCGCCGTCGTATTCGAGCATACCGGCGTACATAACCTTTGGAACTCTGACTCTGTCAAACTTATCAAAATCTTCTCCACCCTCAAACGCCTTTGATATTTCGAGAGCGCGGTCGCCTCTGAAATTATAGAAGATAACGCTGTCGCCGTCTTCTATCGTGCCGACCGGGTTTCCATCCTTTTCAATAACAAACGCGGGTAAATCCTGGTCTATTACATTAAGCTCATTTCTGTATGTTGTAATTGCTTCTTCGGCGCTTTCAAATCTTCTGCCGATGCCGAGAATATGCGTTTCCCAGCCTTTTTTGACCATATTCCAATTTGCTTCATATCTGTCCATGGTGATGCTCATTCTGCCGCCGCCCGACGCGATAGCCGCATCAAAGTCGTCGGTATTGAGCGCGCAAAGATATTCTTCAAAAGGAAGAACATAATCGAGAGCGGAAGTCTCTCCGACATCTCTGCCGTCAAGAAGAATATGGATTCTTACCTTTCTTATTCCTTCATCTTTCGCCTGTGAAATCATCGCTTTGAGATGGTCGATGTGAGAATGAACATTTCCGTCGGAAAAAAGTCCTATAAAATGAAGCGTTCCGCTTTCTTTGCAATTTGCGACAAGCTCTTTCCAAGTGTTGTTTGCAAAGATAGACTTGCTCTCAATGGATGAACTTACAAGCTTTGCGCCCTGAGCGTAAATCTGACCTGCGCCCATAGCGTTGTGTCCTACTTCGGAATTGCCCATATCGTCGTCCGACGGAAGTCCGACTGCGGTTCCGTGAGCTTTGAGCTTGATATTCTTATAATTTTGCATGAGCATATCGAGCGTCGGCGTATATGCGCGTTTTACGGCGTTTCCCTCATAATCACGGCCTATACCGACTCCGTCCATAACGATTAGAACAAGCGGCCCGCCGATTTTTTTGAAATTATTACTCTTTTCCAATTTATAATACCTCGATTGACAGTATATTTTGAAAGTACAGATGATTCTATCATAAAAAGAATTAAATTGCAAGCAACTTTATCAAATTTAGTCTTGACAACCGAATTTATTAGTTGTATAATACGCCTTGCGACATAGGGGTATAGCTCAGTTGGTAGAGCAGCGGTCTCCAAAACCGCGTGTCCAGAGTTCGAGCCTTTGTGCCCCTGCCAAATGCGATAAATCCGAACTCAGTCACCGTTATTGGTGATGCGTTCGGATTTATTGTTTATTTAACCGATATGTAATACACAAAGGCAGAGAGTGTTAATTGCTCTCTGCCTTTGCTGTTATGCCGATTTATTTGCCTTTGTTTTCTCTTGCTCTGCTTTCCATTCCTCGTATTCTTTCTTACCTTCTTCGGTTTCAAAGAATGCTTGAATATCCGGCAGAAAGCATTTTGCAAGTGATTCTAATTCAGATTTTGGAATATCGGTTTTTATATTTGTATTACTCAAATAAGATTTTTGCCATTATGAAGTTTTCCTAAAAAATATAAGTTTAAGCATAATGGAACAATACCTCTCTTTTCTCGTATTGTCTCCTGTTCTGCCGGAGATGTGCAATCGTTATATCATTCAAAAAATCATAAATTAAAATTTTTACCTTTCGGTAACGGCAGGTATTGGCTCACCGACACCCACCGTTTTTAATTTCAATCTACTTCGCCGTTTGCCCGTTTTGCCAAAACGGTGGCATTAACGCTTGATAATCCGATTGTCCCGTTTTTGAAAATAATCATTGAACGGGTCTCCTGATCGGAAGTCAGGTTGATTACCTGCATGGAATCTTTACTGATTTGCCATCGGTTTAAGAATCTTCGCACCTTTTCCGCATCGGCGGAAACAACGCAGATTATTTCATCAAAATTTACAAATGATTTTTGTCCCACATTAATAAGCCGTTCACGCATCGTCTTTTTCCTCCTTTCGCTTTTTGTCAACACAGCATATCGGCTCTTTGCTTTCCATATCGTAAAAGTAAGTCGCTTTATCTGCTTTTAAATCGGAAATACTGTATAAATAAACATATACATCCGACATCCATAATGAATATTTCCCTACAGATTCAATCCATTTTTCTACCTGCGGCTTTAATTTTTTGGTGACTGTCGTTCTGTTTTGACCGATAATGTAAATATCTGTTGTGATTTCTTTCAGTTTATTGCATTTTGTATTAAAATCCCGTTGATTATGATTACCGCATTCAACCTCGTAATAGTAATATTGGTTGTCATCTGTTTGGCAAACTAAATCGGGAATAACACTTTTACCGCCACGCAAATGGATAACATTTGCTGAACGGGACATAGACACACTCTTATAAATACCGGTTGCTTCAAGAATATGTTTAACATCCTTAATCATATAGCCGTGAATTAAACTTGCGTGGTCTTTTAGAATTTGCATATACTCTGGCGTAGGCGGATTTTTATGAA
>JAZQOM010000003.1:0-29417 GCA_045627885.1 Eubacteriales bacterium | reverse complement strand
ACTTATTCGGAATTTGAAAGTTTCAAAAAAAAATACGGAAGTGTTATTTATGAATAAACAAAAGGTTATTCTTATTGAATGCAAGTCAAGTTCAATCAACTATATTGAGGATTGCAGAAAAATGGGCTATGAGCCGGTACTTATGGAAATGTATGTTCCGCCGGAATGGGTTAGTTTTACAAGGTCTATTCTTTACAGAAATCTCAGAAATATGAACGAAACCAATATTCCAAAGATTATTGATGCCCCTAAATCTTATGAAGATACACTGGAAATGGTGAGGAAAATGCATCCTGCTGCTGTAATTCCCGGACAGGATATCGCAGTAGAACTTGCCACCCGTTTAGCGCATGACCTTAACCTACCTTGCAACGACCCGTCGCTAATCAAAACCCTCAGATATAAAGACCTCTGTCAGCAGGCTCTAAAAAAACATGGTGTGCGTTCTATAAAGGGAAAAATCGTATCTTCTTTGGATGAAGCACTGGATTTTTTCAGAAAATCGGGATGCAAAAGAGTTATTGTAAAACCAAACAGCGGCGTTGGAACCCGAGGGGTATATGTCTGCGATAATGAGGAACAAGTAACAGAAGCCTTTAATGTCAATGCATCGGGCATCAATTATACTACCCTTGCAAGTGAAGATGTGCTCATACAGGAATATATAGACGGTGTTGAATATGTAATTAATACGGTTACTTATCACGGCGTTCACAAGGTCACGGGAGTTTTCGTCTGTAAAAAAACAATTATTCCGGGTGTCGGTCCAATATACGACACCGTTGAAACGATTCCCATAAATTCTTCCGAAGTCAAAGAATTAACCGATTATATGTTTAAGGCGCTTGATGCCATAGGTGTCTTAATAGGGCCTACACACAGTGAATTGAAAATTGATGATAATGGACCGGTGCTTATTGAGTCAAACTTCAGACCGTGCGGATTTGCAATGAGAGGGTCATGGGTTTATAAGGTGTTCGGAAACAGAGAGACCGATATTGCCCTCTTATCCTATCTTAATCCCGATAAATTCCTTGCCGACAAGAGGGATATACTTGCCTGCGGTAAATATCACGGAATACTCAAAATACTGCGTATCCCCTATGATTTGAATGTAAAAAGACCCCTGTTTCATGAAAAATTCAAGGAGCTTCCCGGATATGAATACTCCCAGGATAAGGGGGATAACACAGTATACAAGCGTACGGTAGACCTTATTACAAACGGAGGCATTATTGCCTTTGCTGCGCCGGATTATGAGACCATATCCCGTTCGGTCGAAATCGTCCGTGATATCGAGCAGAACGATATCGAATCCTTATTTGAACTTGAGGAAAAATAGATTGATTGCGTGGAATGTGATGAAATTACCGTGCGCCGCCCCAATATGAGTCTGTTCTCATAATGTATAACTATTCTTTATATAAGGTATGACATAAATGAACAACAATGATTGCATAAAAGCCGCTGTTAGAGCGGCAAAAACAAAAAAACAAGAATGTGATATCAAAAACGATGACTGGACTTATATGCCGGGGAATGAGGCATTGAGAATTGATCCGGATATTATCGGGCATCTTGCGCCGGAACTGAATTCAATTGTGGTTACGGGAACTAACGGAAAAACAACTACTGTCAATATGATTTCCAAAATGCTTGACGCAGAAAATACCGAAAATATCTGTAATAAGGTAGGAACCAATCTTTCAAGCGGTATAGCTACCGTTATGTGTCTTAACTGCGATGATAAGTATCATGCAAGGATTAAGTATGCCGTTCTGGAATGTGACGAAAGGTACACATTGACCTGTATGCCCCGGATAAATCCGAAGGTCGTTGTAATAACCAATATTTACAGAGATCAGTTTTCAAGATTTAAGGGAGCGGAAAACGCCGCAAACGATATTGTTTGCGCAATGAAAAATACAACCCCGGGAATATGCTGTATAGACGAAGAATGTAGGTTTATTGAGAAGTTTACATCAATAAAAGGGTGGAAATACAGTTTTTTTAGTGTGGACGGTGAGGATGCGGTAGTAGATGGTGAACACTATCCGCTGAAACTGTCAATTCCGGGAGAATATAACCGCAGAAATGCCGCTGCCGCTATTGCTGCAGTGAAAGCCATGGGAAAGCTTGGGGAAAACGGACTTTCGGCGCTTGCTGAAATGAATCCCGTCTTTGGGCGTAATGAATTAATTTGCGGTGACGGCTTTAATATCAGAATGATTCTTGCGAAGAATACTGCCGGATGGAATGTAACGCTGGGCACTCTTTCGGAGCTTTGTAAACACATAATTCCAAGGTTATATCTGGTGATAAATGATTTTGCCGGAGATGACAGGGATCACACCTGGATTGAATCGAATGATTATCAACCTTTATTTCAATATTTCGATGTTATATATTTATCCGGAAGTTGCGGTGATATTGTAAGAAAAGAGATGCTTAAAAAGGCTCCGAACTATGCAGACCGTATTTGCTTAATTGAGTCCGACAAAATCATCCCGGAAATTCTCAAACAAAAAGAATTATGTTTTATAATATGTAATTATTCCGCTATGATAAGCTTAAGAAATGAACTTGCCGAAAACGGAATAGTTAAACCAATGTGGATTTGTCAGAACAGCTGATTGGATTTGTATACCGTTATACGAAGCCGTATGAAAATCGGAGGTCACTATAAAATTTACAAAAATGCAGGGTACGGGAAGTGACTTTATCCTCATCAATAATATTGAGGAGAACATACCGGCAGAAAAATGCCGACGATAGCGAAAAGACTGTGTTCGCGTAGACTTTCCATTGGAGCGGATGGCTTGATTGCGATACGGGTGCGGCATCAGCGGCGACGGGAAAGATACGCTATTCTCTTTTCCACGATGCGCCGGATTCGCCGTACGAAAATTCGAGCGTGAACATATTGCCGTCGGCATCCTTTACATCTATCGGAAATGAGCAATAATATTCTGCCTTGACGGTAATCTTGTTGCCGTCAATCTTCACTTCGGCGTCGGGCGTTTCCGAAACTATCTCAAACGGCGCTTTGCCGTCAAGCTCCGTTGTAAAAGCCGCGGTTTTGTTCTGCGAAATTTGCAAGACCGCAAAGACCGCGAGCATAATTGCCGCTATCGCCAAAACCGCGATACGATGCTTTTTTGCGTCGAACAGAAGAAACGCGAAAAATACAATCTCAAATACTATGAAAGCTACGGCAAGCAGCATATTCGGAAAGCGCGTCACAAGCGATTTTACAAACGACGGAAGCTCCATGCACAGCACGAGATTCGCCGCGCTTATCACGGCGACGCCGATGAAATTCTGCTTTTTTGCAAAGAACGCGAGCATTCCTGCGGGAAGCGTGAGCAGAGTGATGATTCCCCAGCGCGGATAATATGAAAACAGATTCCATCCCATCTGCGAAAACGGCACCTGCACAAGATATATAAGCGGCTGACTTATCAGAAAGAACACAAATGCTTTCAGTCCCGCCTCAACGGGCTTTTTGCAGTTCAATATCACAAACAGTGCCGCAAGCACCCAGAACTCAAAGCTTATTCCGGGCTGCCTTAACGATGTGACGGAAAGTATGTCCGGCAGCATTAAAAGTCCGACCGCAACGCCGCAGGCGACGGAAAGCAGCACGACGACTTTCCATGTCATATTTGTTTCAAAAAAGAATTTTCTTGCCTTTTTTAACATATATTTCTCCTGAAAACGGCTCTTTCCGAACGGAAAGAGCCGTATTTTTTTGAAATTGCGCTTATTTGTTCTCCGGCAACGCCGCACCGATTACGGTGGCAAATCTTGCTCTTTCGGGAATGATGAAATTCTTGTTAAACCAGCGCGAGAAGTTGTATGATGCCGTTTGCGCCTGGGATATCTCGGTCAAAGCTCCCGTTAAGACGATATCGTCTATTTCCGCAGCGCGTGCGTTGAATATCGAAAGCATCGCTATTGTTTCGAGCACGAGGTTGATTATTCCCGCGGCGATATCCGCTTTTGAAGCAGTGCCGTCAAAATTGGCGAAGTTCGCCGCCGTGATATCGGACGGGAGCCCTGCCATATTTTTCTGCGTGATGGCGCTGACGCGCAAATCCACCTTTGTAAGGTCGCCGCTTTCGGCAAGCTTGCTTATGTTTGCCACGCTGTCCATTCCGATAAGCGCTCTCGAAAGCCCCGTAAGCGTACCGCCGCCGACGCCTGTTCCGCCGAGATAGCTTATCTTTCCGTCCGAGCATCTGACCATTGCCGTACCTGTTCCCATGCTGACTACAATCGCCTTGGAAAGTCCGGTAAGATACATTCCGCCTTTTGCGATGCACTCGAATTCGTTTACATTTACGGTTTTGAGACCGTAAATATTGTCGGGCAGGTATGACGAGCCGACGCCCGTCGTTCTTATGCTTTCGATGTCTTCGAGCCCCATTTTGTTTTCGGCAAGGAATTTTCCGAATGCGCCGTATGCGGAGGTCAGCGGGTCGTTTGCCTTTACGAACATCGGGTCAAGGAGCTTGCCGTCCCGATATCCGACTATTTTCGTCGCGCTGCCGCCTACATCAATTCCTATTACGGTTTTCAAAAGCTTCACCCTCTTATTTATGATATTGCTTTCCCGCAAGTATTGTAAATCCTCTGTAAATCTGTTCCGAAAGAATCACGCGCATAAGCCTGTGCGGAAATGTCATCTCCGAAAAGCTTATCCTTTCGTCCGCCGCAGCTTTTACTCTCGGCGAAAGACCGTATGAGCTTCCTATTATGAAGCAGAGCTTTCCGCTTTGCTTTATTCCGCCGTCCAAGAGCTTTGCAAAGCCTTCGGAAGAAAGCATTTTCCCCTCGACGCAGAGCGCCGCGGTGTATGCCCGTTTGGGTATTGCCGCAAGAACGGCATCCGCCTCTTTTTCGAGCGCGAGCGATATTTCCTTGTCGCTCATTCCGTCGCGCAGCGGACTTTCTTTTATCTCTTTTTCGCAGAAGGTGCAGTATGCCGAGAGCCGCTTTGCGTACTCGGCGAGCGCCTCTTTGTAAAAGCTTTCTTTTATGTTTCCGACATGGATTACCGTTATCTCAGGCATTGAATTCCTCCGACGGCGAAAATCTCGGCGCGACGGTGACATAAGCCGCCGTTCCGACGGCGAGCCGTGCCGTTTCGAGCGCAAGCTCGGGCAGATTGTTCTCGGCGCTCAGATGCGCGAGAATGAAATTCTCCGTTCCCGACGCGGCAAGCTCCGTTATGAGCTTTGCACAGTCCTCATTTGAGAGGTGCCCTCCGCTTGAGAGTATTCTCCTTTTGAGAATATACGGGTACGAACCGTTTTGCAGCATCGCAACATCGTGATTCGATTCGACGACGACCGATTTGCATCCGCGCAGAGCGTTTTTGATGTCGTCGGTTACGACGCCGATATCCGTGGCGTAGCCGAAGAGCTTTTTTTCTTTGTCGGATATGTAAAATCCCATACTTTCGTTTGCGTCGTGGGGCGTGCGGAACGCCGTGAACACAAGCTCCGCCGCTTCGATGCCGCAACCGTTGCCGACTGTGGTAATTCTTTCACGAAGCTCGGGCGACCTTTCGCATATCGCGTATGCCGTGCCGCCGCTTGTGATTATCTTAAGCTTCGGGAGCTTTTTGCACAAAACGGGAAGTCCCTTTATGTGGTCGGAGTGCTCGTGAGTTACAAAAACGGCTTCGACCGAGGACGGCTCGCATCCCGCTTCCGATATGGCTTTGAGCGTTGCGGTCGCGCTTGCTCCCGCGTCTATGAGGACGCATTTATTCTTGTTTTTTATGAGGGCGCAGTTGCCCGACGAGCCCGAAAACAGGGTGAGAATTCCAGCCATAAGTAAACCTTATCAAAAATATTTTTTTCTGATGCTCGACTTGGAGAGCAGTATGAAGAACGGGAATATTTCAAGTCGACCGAGAAGCATATCCGCCGACAGCACGAGCTTTGAATACCACGCCATGTGCAGGAAGTTTGAGGTATCCACGCCCTTTGTCGCGCTGAAGTACGGGCCCATATTGGAAAGTCCCGACACAACCGACGAGAAGCAGGTTTCTATATCGTAGCCGTTTATCGAAATTACGAACATTGACGCAAGCAGTATAATGAGGTAGCTTATGATAAATGTCATAACGCTGTTTGTGGTATAATTGTCTAAAGCCTTGCCCTCGGAGCGCACTCTGTATACAAAGCGCGGACTTACCTGCCGCTTTACATCGCGATATATCGTCTTTGTGGCTATCTGTACCCGGCTGACCTTAATACCGCCGCCCGTTGAGCCCGCGCAGGCGCCTATCAGCATACATATAAGAAGCGTCATCTTCGCAAGAGTTGTCCACGCATTTGTATTTGCCGTGGCATAGCCCGTCGATGACATCAGCGACGCCGTCTGGAACGCGGACAGTCTCAAGCTGTGCAAAAATGTGAAGTTTTCGGTGAGCTTGAGGTTTATCGCGATACCTGCGGAAACTATGACGAATTCCGCACAGTAGAAGCGGAGCTCGCCCGAGCGGAAGATATCCTTGAATTTTCCGCTCAAAATGAGGAAATACATCGTGAAGTTTATGCCCATCAGGAACATAAATATTGTTACGACGGCATCTATGTACGCGCTGTTATATGCGCCGATGGACGCATTTTTTACGGACATACCGCCGGTGCCCGCCGTGGACATCGCGTGATTTATACTGTCGAACACAGGCATTCCGCCGAGAATCAGCAGTACCGCAAGAACGACGGTCATCACCGTATATATCGCGTAGAGAATAAATGCCGTGGACTTCGCCTTCGGCACGAGCTTGCCGACATCGGAGCCCGTCATCTCGGCGCGGAAAAGATTCATATAGTTGCCGGTCTTCGTCATCGGCAGTATCGCAAGTGCGAAGACAAGCACTCCCATTCCGCCAACCCAGTGCATAAGGCTTCTCCACAAAAGAATTCCGTGGGGAAGGCACTCAACATCGGTAAAGACGGTCGCGCCCGTTGTGGTAAAGCCGGAAACGGCTTCAAAAAGGCAGTCAATGTAGTTTTTCTGCACGCCTGTAAGCAAAAACGGAATCGCTCCGACGAGCGACCAGCAAACCCAGCACATAGCGACAAGAGAAAACGCTTCTCTTGCGTAGAGCCTTGCGCTTTCCGTTTTTGTGAGAAACGCTATGGGCAAAAATACAAGAAGCGTTCCTACGGCGGTCAGCAAAAACCAGATTCCGTCCGTCATAAATTCCCCGTAGCAGAGGGAAACGACGGCGGGAATGAGTATGAATGCCGCCTCGACGAGCATCATTTTTGACAGAAGATTCGAGATTAGCTTTTTATCCATAATGTCGCCTCTTTGTCAAGCGAAGATATCGGAAAAGTCGTTGATTCCGCTTCCCGAGGTGACGATAACGACGCTGTCGTGTGCGCGGAATTCGTCGGAGCCTCCGGGAATTATTATCTCTCTGCCGCGGCTTATGCACGCGACGAGGATATTCTTTTTGAGCTTGAGCTCCGAGAGGGGATGCCCGAGATAGCTTGCGCCCGTGTCCGCAAGGATGAATTCGAGAGCCTCCGCCTTTCCGTCAAGCAAGGAGTAAAGCGTTTCGACATTCGTTTCTCCGGAGTTCTCCATAGCGCGGACAAAGCCCGCAACATTGTTTGCAACAACCGCCTGCGGAGAAATGACATGGTCGAGCCCGAGCGCCATAACCGCGCCGAGTCCGTGCGAAAGCTTTGTTATAATCTTTCCGCAGCCGTCATTCTTTGCATAGACGGACATAACCATATTGTCTTCGTCGTCGCCGGTGAGCGCGATGAACGAATCGGCTTTGTCGTAGCCCTCCTCGAGCAGTAAATCTCTGTCGGCGCCGTCGCCGCAGATTACAACCGCCTTGGGAAGAAGCTCGCAGAGAGTATGGCAACGCTCTCTGTCTTTTTCTATTATTTTTACATGCATACCGAGCTTTTGCAGTTTATCGGCAAGATAGTAGCCGAGTCTGCCGCCGCCGACTATGAGCGCGCTTTCGACGCGGTCGTTGCCGTAGCCGAGCTGACGGAAGAATTTTCTCATATCGGAATGCTGTGCGCTTATGTAAATGACATCCTGCGCTTTCATAACAAACGAGCCGTTCGGGATATACACCTTTCCGTCGCGGCAGACCGCGCAGACAAGAACCTTTACCTTCATTCGCTTATAGAATTCGGCAAGCTGAAGTCCGTCGAGGGTGGATTCTGTGGGAATGGTGTATTCCACAAGCTCCACTCTGCCCTTGGCGAAAAGCTCCACCTTGTTTGCCGAGGGAATGGCGAGCATTCTCGAAATCTCTCTTGCCGTGGCAAGGTCGGGATTTATAGCCATGGAGAGCCCCAAATCCTCTTTTAAGAGGTCGACCTGCGAAAAATACTCCGGGTCGCGGACTCTTGCTATTGTGTGCTTTGTGCCGAGCTTTTTCGCAATAAGGCAGGAAAGCATATTGAGCTCGTCCGATACCGTGCACGCGATAACGAGGTCGGCGTCCTTTGCTCCGGCTTCTATAAGCGTTTCGCCCGTGGCGCCGTTACCCTGAACGCAGATGATATCCTTCTGCTCAAGAGCTTTTCTTAAAACCGTACGCTCCTTATCGACTATGACGATACTGTGCTGCTCCTTTGAAAGCTGTTCGGCAAGTGCGTTTCCGAGCTTGCCGTCACCGACAATGATAATCTTCATACTTTATTCTCCGATTGAAGTTTCGGACGGAGCATCGACTCTCTCTCCGTCCTTGAAATATCCTTCCTGACAATTGCCGTTAGGCCAGGTGAATTTTCCGTAGCCGTTCATATTGCCGTCCGCGAAGTCGCCCTCGTAGACCTTTCCGTTTTGCCACATATATTTTCCCTTGCCGCTTCTGACATCGTCCGCGAAAGAGCCTTCGTAAAAATCGCCGTCGGCAAAGAAGAATTTGCCCTCTCCGTTTTTTAAGTCGTCGGCAAAGTTGCCGGAGTAAACATCGTTATTGGCGTAGTGATATATTCCGTAGCTGCTTTTTCTGTTTTCTTTGAAATTGCCCGCAAACCAAGTTCCCTCGGGAAGCGGCTCTGCCGCGTCCGTGCCGAGCTTTGAAACGAGCGAATTGAGCTTTTCGTAGTTGTAAACGGATAAGTCGGAGGTGTCGCAGTCTGCAAAAAGATATACGCCCACACCGTTTCTCTTGCTGTCGGTGAACTGACCGAAGTACACGGAGCCGTCAGACCAATACTGCACGCCGGAGCCCGTGTATTCGTCATTTACGAAGTCGCCCTCGTAAATGTCGCCGCTTGTCCAGGTATATCTGCCCCTGCCGCTTCTTTTTATGCCGTTCATCTGCCCCTCGTAGAGCTCTCCGTTTGAAAACTCAAGTCGGTTGGCATTTGTAACCGCCGTTCCGTCGGCAAATACGATAGTCTGACCGTATGCCGCCACCTTTGCGGTGAGTCCGTCGGCGTAGTATATCGTTCCGCTCTTTAACATTCTGCCATCGGCGTTTTCGGAGGTAAAGCCGATAAATTTGTTGCCTTTGTCGTCCTTCATATATCTGCCGCCGGCGATATAAAGAATGAGTAATACGACGGCAACCGTTATAAGTGCCGCGATAAACAGCTTTGAAGCCAAGCTCGGGGTTTTGCGCTTAACGCTCATTTTATTCTTCCTCCGTTCCGTTTACGGATTGTTCATCCTCCGGAGCTTCTCCGTCGGATTCTTCGTCTTTGTTTTTCTGCTCTTCCGAGCCGTCCTTTATGTGCCCCATTTCGTCCGTGTCATAGACATATCCGCCGTCATCGGTGCTGTTTCCGCCGAAGTCGGGATTTTTTGAGCCGTTTACATTCTTTTTTATGCGCTCGACAAGCGAGTCGCTCCAGAAGAAGACCGCCGCAAACAGTATCGCCGTTATTATGAGCGACACGACCGTCATACCGAGCATATTTTCCTTTGTCGCGTAGGTGCGGGCGGCTCTGTCGCGGTATTCTTCTCTGATATAATACCTGCCGTCCTCCGTCTTTGCGCATATCGTCTTCTGCGGATTGCTCCTTTCGAGCTTGCGGGAATGGTATTTTACATTCCTTATGCCGAGCTCGGAAAGGCTCTTCGCGCTCTCTTCCGAGAACGCCTGTGCCGTCAAAAGAAGTCTCACCGACTTGCCCGCTATCGCCTTGCAGTAATACATTATCACGAGAGCGGCGGCAAAGCCCGCTATCACGCACAGAATTACGGTGCGGAGGTTTACGGCGATATCGGAGATATCCGTAAGCTTATGTTTTTCGGCATAAGCCGAAATAATCGAAACTGCGGTAGTAAACACGGTTTTCTCCTTTCGGAAAAATTACGGCGTTAAGGCTTGAGAATATCCTTGCCGCCCATATAGGGACGGAGCACCTCGGGAATGCTTACGGAGCCGTCGGCGTTCAGGTGATTTTCCAAGAAGGCAATCAGCATACGCGGGGGAGCGACTACCGTATTGTTTAAGGTGTGCGGCAGATACATCTTGCCGTCGGCGCCCTTTACTCTCATCTTGAGTCTTCTTGCCTGCGCGTCACCGAGGTTGGAGCAGGAGCAGACTTCAAAATATTTCTTCTGTCTGGGCGACCATGCTTCGATATCGCAGGACTTGACCTTCAAGTCCGCAAGGTCGCCGGAGCAGCATTCAAGCTGTCTTACGGGAATTTCCATCGAGCGGAAGAGCTCTACCGACATCTTCCACATTTTCTCGTACCAATCCATACTGTCTTCGGGGCGGCAGACGACTATCATCTCCTGCTTCTCAAACTGATGAATGCGGTAAACGCCTCTTTCCTCTATGCCGTGAGCGCCCTTTTCCTTGCGGAAGCAGGGAGAATAGCTCGTCAGCGTGTAGGGAAGCTCCGCTTCGGGAAGAATCTGGTCGATGAATTTGCCTATCATCGAATGCTCCGATGTACCGATAAGATAAAGGTCTTCGCCCTCAATCTTATACATCATCGCGTCCATATCGTTCTGGCTCATTACGCCTTCGACGACATTTCCGTGAATCATAAAGGGCGGAATGCAGTAAGTAAAGCCCTTGTCTATCATAAAGTCTCTTGCGTAGGCAAGTATCGCGGAATGAAGTCTTGCGATATCGCCCATAAGATAGTAAAAGCCGTTACCCGCAACTCTGCCGGCGGAATCCATATCGACTCCGTGGAGCTTTTCCATAATTTCCGTGTGATACGGAATCTCGAAATCAGGCACCTTCGGCTCTCCGAAGCGCTCTACCTCGACATTTTCGCTGTCGTCCTTGCCTATCGGAACGCTCTTGTCGATGATGTTCGGGATAAGAAGCATTATCTTTCTTATCCTTGCGGCAAGCTCCGGCTCCTTTGCCTCGAGCTCCGAAAGTCTTGTTCCGGCTTCTCCCGCCGCTTTCTTTGCCGCCTCGGCTTCTTCCTTTTTGCCCTGCGCCATAAACATACCTATCTGCTTCGATACTCTGTTTCTCTCTGCGCGCAGGTCGTCGGCTTCCTTCTGAACGCGTCTGCTCTCCGCGTCGAGAGCAATCACCTCATCGACAAGCGGGAGCTTTTCGTCCTGAAACTTGTTCTTTATGTTTTGTTTTACAATCTCGGGATTTTCTCTTAAAAATTTGATGTCAAGCATTTATACCGTACCTCTTTTTTATTTCGATTTGATTGTTTTAATTGTCGTCTTCAAAGAACGCCTTGCCGCAGAGCTTTTTGAGGATATCCTCAAGGTCGTTGTTGTCTGTGTAGACTATCTCTATCTTGCCCGTTTTTTTGCCCTGCTTAATTTTGACCGTTCTGCCCGAAGCCCTTGTCACTCTGCGCTCGAGAACGCGGATGTAGTCGACCTTGTCGCTCGGCTTTTTTGCCGCTTCGGGCTGCTTTTTTGCCGCCGCGAGCATCTCCGTCTGTCTGACGGAAAGGTCTCTTGCCGCCGCGAGCTTTGCAATTTCAAGCTGCTTTTTCTCGTCCTTTATTCCGGCGAGAACCTTTGCGTGTCCCGCAGAAAGAGCGCCGCTTTTTACAAGCTCGGCAACCTCTTTTTCGAGTGAGAGCAGACGCAGTGCGTTTGCGACCGAGCTTCTCGGCTTGCCCACGGC
The DNA here is from genome assembly GCA_045627885.1 of Eubacteriales bacterium. GTDB lineage: Bacteria > Bacillota > Clostridia > Oscillospirales > CAG-272 > CALCTE01. The sequence continues at coordinate 17,341 of JAZQOM010000003.1, read as the reverse complement.
TTGCGCCACGCCGTCCTGCGTCATGCCGAAGCGGTCGATGAGCGATTTATAGCCGAGAGCCTCATCTATCGGATTTAAGTCGGAGCGCATTAAGTTTTCCACCAGAGCAAGCTCCGCGGTGTCCTTGTCCGAAAGCTCTTTTATTATGACGGGAACATCCGTAAGCCCCGCGAGCTTTGCCGCTCTCCATCTGCGTTCGCCGGCGACTATCTGGTAATATCCGTTGTTTTCCGGGCGCACGACTATCGGCTGAAGAATGCCGTGCTCGGAAATTGACGCCGAAAGCTCCGCGAGAGCTTCGTCGTCGATGGTTTTTCTCGGCTGGAGCGGATTAGGCTCTATCATCGAAAGGCGCAGAGTGGAAACTCCGCTCTCTTTTTCGGACGAAGATGTGAAGTTGTCGTCAAAAAGAGAGTCAAGACCTTTGCCGAGCCCTCTTTGATTATTCTTTGCCATACTTTACCCCCATATCCGTTTTATCGCTTCCGCGGTCACCTGCTCGTAAGCGGCGGCTCCCTTGGAATATTTATCGTAGTAAATTATCGGAACGCCGTGGCTCGGCGCTTCGGAAAGGCGCACATTTCGCGGTATCGCCGTGGCAAAGAGCTTGTCCGAAAAATGCTTTTTGAGCTCTGCCACAACCTGCGCGGTAAGATTGAGTCTGCCGTCGTACATCGTGAGCATTACGCCGTATATCGAAAGCGACGGATTATACGCTTTTTTGATGCGTTCGAGGGTAAATGTGAGCTGCGAAAGCCCCTCAAGCGCGAAGTATTCGCAAACCATGGGAACGATAACTCCGTTTGCCGCGGTAAGCGCGTTTATCGTAAGAACTCCGAGAGAGGGCGGACAGTCAATTACGATGCAGTCAAAATGCTTTTCGAGTGACGAAAAGGCGTTTTTGAGAAAAGCCTCCCTGCCGTGCTCGTCGGCAAGCTCTATATCTGCGGCGGCAAGGTCGATGCTTGCGGGGGCGACCGACAGATTTGTGAACTTTGTCTTTACTATTGCAGAATTTATATCAGCGCCCGACGCTATTATGTCGTAGGTCGAAATTTTTACATTCCGCTTGCTTATGCCGACGGCGCTCGTGGCGTTGCCCTGCGGGTCGAAGTCCACAAGCAGAACCTCTTTGCCGGCTTTGCCCAAGCACGCGGCAAAATTGACGGCACAGGTAGTCTTTCCGACGCCGCCCTTTTGATTTGCAAAGGCGATGATTACCGTATCTTTCGCCACTTGCCCTAACCCCCAATCCGTATGGATATATTATTTAATATAATATTATACCTCTTATTATATACAAAGTCAATATCGGAAAAATGTGTTCGCGCTTTGTAAAAAAGCGGCAAAAATCGTTTCTCAGGCAAAGAAAAACCGGCTTTGCATTATGCAAAACCGGTTTTTTATAAACTTGTATTTATCTCTGAACTCTGCCGCTGCCGTCGCCGCCCATAAGGGACTCGACTTCTTTTACCGTGCAACGGTTGTAGTCGCCGATAATCGTGTGCTTGAGAGCACTTGCCGCAACTGCAAATTCGAGAGCCTTGTGGTCGTCTGTGTAGTGGGTAAGACCGTAGATGAGACCGCCGGAGAAGCTGTCGCCGCCGCCGACTCTGTCAACGATATCGGTGATGTGATACTTCTTGCTTACATAGAAGTCCTTGCCGTCGCCGATGCAGGCAGACCAGTCGTTGTGGTTTGCGCTCTTTGACTCACGAAGAGTAATCGCAACCTTCTTTACATTCGGGAAGTTTTCGATGACCTTCTTTATAAGAAGCTCATACTTTGCGGTATCGAGGTTTCCGCTCTCAACAGCCGCGCCGTTTTCAAGTCCCAAAGACTTCTGGCAGTCTTCCTCGTTTGCTATTACGACATCGACATACTTTGTAATCTCGGACATTATCTCTTTTGCTTCGACGCCGTATTTCCAAAGATTCTTGCGATAGTTGAGGTCGCAGGAAACGGTTACGCCGTGAGCTTTTGCAGCCTTGACTGCGGCTATCGAAAGCTCGGATGCGCTCTTTGAAATTGCGGGAGTGATGCCGGAAATGTGGAACCAGCTTGCGTCTGCAAAAATCTTGTCGAAATCAAAGGTGTTTGCATCAGCTTCTGCAATAGATGAGCCGGCGCGGTCGTAGATAACCTTTGAGGGGCGCTGGTTGGAGCCGGATTCCAAGAAGTAGATGCCGATTCTGTTGCCCTGGCGTGCGATATAGCTTGTGTCTACGCCGAAGCCTTTAAGCTCTCTTACGCAGGCGTCCGCAACGGCGTTGTCGGGAAGCGCGGTAACGAAAGCCGCGTCACAACCGTAGTTTGCGAGCGAAACCGCTACATTTGCTTCGCCGCCGCCGAAAGTTGCTTCGAGGTCGGGTGACTGTAAAAATCTTTCAAATGCGGGGGATTTGAGGCGGAGCATTATTTCTCCGAGTGTTATTACTTTGCTCATTTTGCGCGAGCCTCCTTAATCTTTTCTACAAATTCTCTGCCGAGCTTTGTTATGGTTTCGTAGTCGCCTTTCTTTGCGCTGCCCGTGAGAGCGCCGCCGACTCCGACTGCGACTGCGCCTGCCTTAATCCAGTCGCCGACATTGTCTACATCAACGCCGCCGGTAGGCATAATCTTTGCGCAGGGAATGGGGCCGTTGATAGCCTTTATCATTCTGGGGCCGAATGCTTCGCCGGGGAAGAGTTTGATTATGTCGGCGCCTGCCTCCATAGCTTCAACAACTTCCTTGAGCGTCATGGCACCGGGCATTACCGCAGTGCGGTAACGGTTGCAGGTCTTGACGAGTGCTTCGTTGAAATAGGGGCTTACGACATAGTTTGCGCCCGAGAGAATGGCAATTCTCGCGGTCTCGCTGTCCATAACCGTACCTGCGCCGAGAATAATCTCGTCGGGAGAGTAGGTTTTTGCAAGCTCCTCAATTACATGATGCGCTGCGGGAACGGTGAAGGTGAGCTCTATTGCCGGAACTCCGCCCTTGATGCAGGCTTCCGTGATTCTTTTTGCCTTATCTGCGCTGTCTGCGCGGACAACGGCGACGATGCCTGTTTCCGTGATTTTTGTGAGAACTGTTTCCTTGTCCATAAAATCGCCTTCCTTATTCTTTATAATTTTTAATAAAATTCCAAGTATCTCTGCACATATCGTCAATGCCGAATTGTGCTTTCCAAGAGAGGAGCTTTTCCGCTTTTTCCGTGCCTGCATAGCATACGGCGATATCGCCGGGACGCCTCGGAGCCATAACGCGGTTGATTTTTACTCCGCTCACTCTTTCAAACGCGTCGGCAAGCTCGAGAACACTTGTGCCTTTGCCCGTGCCGAGGTTTATCGCTTCCGTTCCCGTGTGAGTCATCGCGTATTCGACCGCCTTGATGTGCCCTTTTGCAAGGTCTACAACATGAATGTAGTCGCGAACACCCGTTCCGTCCGGAGTCGGATAGTCGTTGCCGAATACATTGAGTCTTTCGAGCTCTCCTATCGCAACTTTTGCTATGTAAGGCATAAGATTGTTGGGAATGCCTTTGGGATTTTCACCGATTATGCCGCTCTTGTGAGCGCCAATCGGATTAAAATACCTCAAAAGAACGACCGACATCTCGGTATCGGTGAACGCGGCGTCGGTCAAGATGCGCTCAATCATATACTTTGTCCAGCCGTAGGGATTTGTTGCCGATGTGGGCATTGTTTCGTCAAACGGGGCGATGTTGTTCATTCCGTAGACTGTAGCGGATGATGAAAATACGATGTTCTTGCATCCGAATTCTTTCATCACATCGCAGAGCGAAAGAGACGAAATAAGGTTGTTTTCGTAGTATTTAATGGGAATTTTCACGCTTTCTCCGACGGCTTTGAGTCCGGCAAAATGAATGACCGCCTCAATCTTGTTTTCGGAGAAGATTTTTCGCAAAGCATCTTTGTCGCAGACATCACATTCGTAAAGCTGCGGACGCTTGCCCGTTATTTTTTCGATGCCGTCCACAACCGTCGGAGACGAGTTGCAGAAATTATCGGCTATGACGGGTTCATAACCCGATTCAATAAGCTCAACGCAACAGTGTGAACCGATAAAACCGGCACCGCCGGTTACGAGAATTTTCAAATCGCTTCTCTCCTCAATATATTTGTCCTCTTATATAATAATTCGGATTGACGCTTTTGTCAACAAAAAAGCGGATTTTTATTCGTACAAAAGCGAAATTTCGGAGAAAATTTCCTCGGCGTGGCATGGTGACACGGTGATTTCGGCGAGCGTTTGCATTATGGAAAGAGCTTTTGATTTGCTTTCCGCGACATCGCACAAAAGGCAGCTCTGTTCGCCTTTGTCGTCGCGCTCCGAGACGGTGACGGAATAGAGCTCGAGAAAAAAGCCCTCCCTGCATACGACGGAGCGAAAAAGGCGGTAGCAATAGACGCTTTTGCTTTCTTTGCGGAATATTTCCGATATCGGAAAGGTGTGTTCGTTCATAAATTTGTCCTCCGAAAAAGGTGATGTAATCGAATAATATCACTCTCTGTCGCAGGCACAGCGAGGATTTGTCAAAAAAATAGTGACAAATTACATATATATCTGTCAAATTACATTGAATTACGACATAATTCGACAAAAATAGGCGAGGTGACTCGGATAACAAAAGACGGAGCGGAAAGAAAAGAAGCACAGGTGAAATCGAATAGGAAAAACCGGAGCGGAGATTTACATCAAATAATAGTTGCTATTGCCGGAAGCTCAATAGGGTCGCTGTGGAACGCAAAAGCCATTGTAACAAAGGAATACGATGGCTGTATATGCACTAATGGTCTAATTGTAATAAATGCAAAACAATGTTCCCCATATCTTCTTTTGCATTTCTTCAATTCGGAAGCTTTTAGAGTTCAGGTAAGAAAATACAGATATGGCACAGCTATTCCGACGATTTCGCACGAAGATTTTTTGAACATAATTATTCCGGAATATTCAAATCAAGTGAAAAGCAATATTATTTCAAATATGAAAAAAGCATTTGCTTTGAAAATAGAAGCAAATAAATTATTATCATTGGAATAGTTCTATAAAAAATAGCTCCTATACATATTGTACTGCCAAAAATTGTGCAGATAGTACAAATGGTATAGGGGCTTATTTTATTATCTATGATTCAATTGCGATTCGTCGTATTCGACTGTCCGAGGAGCGGTTTCGTTAATACATTTATTTATGTCTGAATACCAAGGGTAACAAATTGTCAATTCGTCTTTTTTGCCGGGAATGAGAATGTCAATAATGTAATTTTGGTATAAATGATTTGGATATTCAGGAGAATGAGATATTTTATCTGGATTTACAAAAACAAATTCATGCTTTCCGGTTCTTTGGTATAAATCTACAGCAAGTAAAGAAAAATCGGAAATCAATGGTGCTGCAATATGCTCTCCTGTTATCGGGTCAGTTCTGCTTTGTGGTTGCAGCCTTGTTTTGTGGCTGCAGTTCTGTTTTCGCGCTCTTGCCGCGCTTCCTTTATTTCACCCAGAAGTCGTTTCCGTATATATCCGTGAGCATATACATCGGAGAAAATCCCGCTCCGTCGAGCATAAGATTTTCTATCTTCAGCGTTTGCGAAACCGTAAACGCCGCGCCGAGCGAATACGAATTCTCGTAGCTTCCGTCCGCACTGTACCTGTCGCAGATAAATTCGAGCGTGTCTCCCTTTTGAACGGGAATATCGCCCTTTGCTTCCACTCCGAGCGAATCGTCAAAGAGCGGATACGCTCCCGTTATCACGCCCTCGGGGTGCTTTTTATCAAATACGACGCGCAGGTTTACGAGCTTTTCATTGAGAATTGCCGGAATTCTGCCTATCGTTGTCCACGAGCCGTCGGCGTTTTCCGTGTCGGATACAAGATAGTATGCACAGACATTTCCGCCTACGGTAAGCCACGAACCGTCCCAATCGAGAATGAGGTCACCGTCTTCCGTATATTCGGCAACATTGTCAAGTCCGAGGTCAAGATATCCGTCGCCGTCCTCGGCGTAAAGGCTCAACTGCACCTTTTCTATGAGCTGCCACTCGTCTTCGCCAAGCTCGAGGACTCTCTTTCCGCCCTTTTGACTTGCGACTATGTGTGACGGGTCAATGAAGTTTTGCGCTATGCTTTCCGCATTATCCGCGATGAGCTCCTTGTCTATCCATTCGTAGCCGGAGGGAATTTCCCTTGCGGAAAGTCCCGAGAAGCCGGAGAGCAGACTAAGTACCGAGCCTGCGTCCATTCCGTAGCCTGCGGCGGACGAGCCGCCCTGAATGAAGCTGCCGAGCAGAGCGTCGACGGGCGATGTGGATGAGCCCTGTGCAACGGAGCCCAAAAGCGCGCCGAGAATATCGGTGCCGCCCGTGCCGTAGCCGTTAGTCTGCGAAGCCGCCGCGGCGACCTGACCGCCGAGCTCAAGGCTTGCAAAGCTCTTTATGCACTTTGCGTATTCGTCGGGGAAGCCTATCGCGTCATACGACGCGATGGCGCTCGATACGGTTTTCGTGGTTTCGTACGGGAAGTAGATGCTCAAGCCGTTTGCTCTTGAAATGGTGGAGCGATTATATTTTACGCTGCCTTTTACAGCCGACGCAAGCTCCTTTGCGTCAGCCGTGCCGATTCTGCTTGCGAGGTCAGCGAGGTCAACCTGATTAAGCTTATTTTTCTCGGAGAACTGGCGAGCGCCCGCACGGGCAGCGGATACCGACGCATAATCGTTTGCGCGAATCATTTCGTTTGTTGACTGCGCGAAGTCGGTCAGTGCCGACGGAACGACGGAATGAAGCTCGGAAAGGTCAACCGCCGAAAGCGTGACCTTTGCGCTCGGGCTTTCGCCTCTGCTTGCCGATACAAAGTCGTCAACGATAATCTGCGAGAGCTTTACGGTCGACATAGTGGGGTCTTTCGCAAGCTCGGTAAGAAAGTTTGTGTAATACCAGCCCGTTCCGGGTTCGGTTTCCTCCGAAGCGATAAGATAATCCGCGTATCCGTCGCATACGAGCGCGGTTTCAAGCGTCGCCATAAGGCAGGCGTCAAAGCCGATTACATCGAATTTGCAATTTGCGGCAGAGAGCGCAGCGTCTATTTTTGCAAGCGTCATTGACGATGAGCCGGGATTTTTTTCGTCATAGCCGTAACCCGATACGGAGCCGCCGCCGTGGTCCCACAAAATGAGAATTTTTCTGCTGTTTTTGTATTTGTCCTTGCAGAAATTTATAAATTTCGTCAGGTTTTTCGGGTCGGTCATCGCAAGCGTTCCGAAGTTGTCGGAAAGCCTTGTCAGTCCGTCCTTGCCGATGTTGTATATCTGGTTTACGGAGCTCGAAAAGGCGTCGTTTTTCCAATCGGAACAGCCGCCCGTCTCAATGACGATGTTTATTTTTTCGGAAAGCTTTGCCGCAAGCATTTCCTTTATGTCCTTGGTTGCCATTCCGTACTTCGATTCGAGGTCGGTGCCGCACATATAAATCATAACGGTAACCGTGCCGTCGGAATCTTCGCAAGAAAAATATTTTTCTCTCGCAAGCGGCGATACGCTGTAATCGGGGCTTGTATACGATGCGTCGCCGTCGTCTTCATAGGAGTTTGTGTATGAGGGTTGACTTATGTCGCCGAAGCCGCCGATTCCGCCGTTTTGCGAAAAGAGTCCGCCGCCGCATTTTGTGAAAACGACAAGAAGAACAATGACAACCAATGCAAATATCAGAATCGACTTAAGGCTGAATTTTTTGCCTCCGCCGCCTCCGCCGAAAAATCCGAAGCCGCGATAGCCTCCGCCGCCCGAGCTTCCGCCTCCCGAGGAGCCGAAGCTCACTCCGGACGGTCTGCCGCCGTTTCCGACGGGGCGCGAGCCGGTATTTATTCTTCTGCCGCCGCCTACGCTTGCTCTGCCGCTTCCGACCGATTTCGGACGGCTGTGAGGTCTTTGTCCGTTATTCATAAAAATTCCCTTGCCTTTCAAATGAATCGTTTATTTTATTATAGCAGAATAAATATGAAAGTCAATCGCGCAAAAGCTATCGGAAATCTGTTGAAAACACCGAAATATTATGATACAATAATAAAAAATGAAGATTTATCGAAAAAAGGAGTCTCCGTTTATGTTTGAAAACAACAGTATATGGCTTGCAAAATCCGACAAAAAAATAACGCTGCTTCCGCAGATGGCGAACCGCCACGGACTTATCGCGGGCGCTACGGGCACGGGTAAAACCGTCACGATGAAGGTGCTTGCAGAGTCGTTTTCCGATATGGGCGTTCCGGTGTTCCTTGCTGATGTCAAGGGAGATATCTCCGGAATGTGCAAAAAGGGCGAAGACAACGAGAATATGCGCGAGCGCATAGCCCGCTTCGGAATAGAGGGCTTTGAATACAAGAGCTATCCGACGAGATTCTGGGATATTTTCGGTAAAAAGGGACATCCCGTCCGCGTCACCGTATCGGATATGGGCCCCGTGCTTTTTGCAAGGCTTCTGGGACTTTCCGAGGTGCAGGAGGGAGTTTTGAACATAGCGTTCAGAGTTGCCGACGACAACGGACTTCTTCTCTTGGATTTGAAGGATTTGCGCGCCATGCTCAAATATGTTGCCGACAACAAAGAGGAATTCACCGTTTCGTACGGTAATGTTTCTACCGCGTCGGTCGGCGCGATACAGAGAGCCTTGCTCAAATTTGAGGACGAGGGCGGAGAACAGTTCTTCGGCGAGCCCGCGCTTGACATAACGGATTGGATGCGCACAGACATAAGCGGCAGGGGATATATCAACATACTCAACAGCACAAAGCTCATTCAGAGCCCGACGGTTTACGCGACATTCCTTTTGTGGATGATGACGGAGCTTTACGAAAGGCTCCCCGAGGTCGGCGACCTCCCGAAGCCGAGAATGATATTCTTCTTCGACGAAGCACATCTTCTCTTTGACGATGCGCCCAAAGCGCTTGTGCAGAAGATAGTTCAGGTTGTAAAGCTCATACGCTCAAAGGGAGTGGGAATCTATTTTATCAGCCAGAGCCCGTCCGATATTCCCGACGAGGTTCTTGCACAGCTTTCCAACAGAATACAGCACGCACTTCGCGCCTACACTCCCGCGGAGCAGAAGGCGCTCAAGGCGACCGCCGAGGCGTTCAGGGCAAATCCCGCCTTTAACACCAAAGAGGCGCTTACCTCTTTGGGCGTCGGCGAGGCGCTTGTGAGTATGCTTGACGAAAAGGGAATACCGAACATCGTCGAGAGGGCGTTCATTCTGCCGCCGCAGGGCCTTATGGGGCAGGCGGACGACGAGAGCGTAAACGCGATAATCGTCGCGGACGAATTCGACTTAAAGTACCGCAATACGGTTGACAGAGAATCGGCATACGAGATACTCGAGCGCGCGACGGCACAGCTCGAGCAGGAGAAAGAGCAGGAAGCCGAAGAAGCCAAAGCCGCAAAGCAGAGGGAAAAGGAAGAAAAAGCGGCGTCAAAGGAAAAAGAAAAGAAGTCCAAAAAGAAGAAAAACGAGATTAAAAACACCGCCAAAAAAGCGGCTACAAGCGTAACCTCGTCCATATCGAGCTCAATAAGCACAAACATAGTCAATTCATTAGCGGGAGGAAAAAAGGTAGACGCCGCAACAATGGGCAAGCGCGCCGCAAGGAACGCCCTTTCGTCGGTAATGCGTTCCGGTGCGTCCGCGATAATCCGCGGTCTGTTCGGCAACAAGAAATAAGAGCATGAAAAAAACAGTTATTTACACAGAGGCGGCATACCTCATCGGACTTGTTTTGATAGCCATAGGAGTAGTGTTCTCCGAAAAGGCGGATTTCGGTATGTCCATGATTGTCGCTCCGGCGTTCATTTTGCATAAATGGCTTTCGCAGTATTTTTCGTTTTTCACATTCGGAATGGCGGAATACTGTCTTCAGGCGGTTTTGCTCATAATAACGGCTATTGCGGTAAGAAGATTCAAGATAAGCTATTTCTTTTCGTTTGTGACGGCGGTTATTTACGGATTTATTCTCGACGGACTCCTTGCGGTATTCTCATTTCTGCCGACCGCATACATCTATCAGAGAATCATATACTACATAATAGGCGTCGTGGTATGCTCGGCGGGAGTTGCGATGATTTTCCACACCTACATATCCCCCGAGGTTTACGAGCTTTTCGTCAAGGAATTTTCGGAGCGTTACGGCTTTTCGATAAGCAAGGTCAAAACCTGCTACGATGCGTGCAGCTGCATCATCGGACTTATAATGAGCTTTGCTATCTTCGGAATGTGGCACTTCGTCGGCGTGAGCTGGGGCACGGTGATTTGCACCGTCGTCAACGGCTTCGCAATCGGGCGGTTTACCGCGCTTTACTCAAAGCTGTTTGAATTCAAGGACGGGCTTCCGCTCAAAAAGTATTTTGATAAGTAACAAAAGAGGCGACTTGTGTTGAGAATAAAACGGAGCGTTTTTGCGGTATTTTCCGCCGTTCTTTTGATATTTTGCGGATGCGCGGAGAATACTTCGGAAAAGACGGCTTTTCCCGAAAAGGCGGCTATGCTTTCCGAAGAAAGCGGAATTGATAATCCGGCGCCCGCAAAGGTCAGCGTAACGGTGAGCGCGGCGGGCGACTGCACTCTCGGAACAAATCAGCACCACACGGACACAAAGGGTGCGTTCAACGACATATACTCAAAAAAGGGAGACGCATATTTTCTCTCGAATGTCAAAGAGCTGTTCGAGAGCGATGATTTTACGATCGTCAATCTCGAGGGAACTCTGACAAACAACAAAAAGCCGCAGACAACATACTATCATTACAGGCTCGGCAGGCTTGTGACGGACAAACGATATCTCCACAGGGGAAAGCCCGAGTATATCGACATTCTCAAAAAGGGCGGCGTTGACGGCGTAAGCTTTGCAAACAATCACAATATGGATTACGGCAAGACGGGCTTTGACGAAACGGTCAAGACCGTCGAGGACGCCGGACTTGTTCTCGCCTGTGACGAAAAGACCTGCGTTTACACGGTCAAGGGGATAAAAATAGGCGTCGTCGCGGCAAATGAGGTTTACGACGGCACCGAAAGAGTGAAAAATATTCTTAAAAACGGAATAACGGCTTTGAAGGAAGAAGATTGCGATATAATAATCGCCTGCATTCACTGGGGAGACTGGAACGACGAAAAAACGCATATCGTCAACAGCGTGCAGAGAGAAATCGGGCGCTTTTGCATAGACCTCGGCGCGGATATGGTGATAGGAAATCACCCCCATGTTGTGCAGGAAGCGGAGAAGTACAAGGGCAAATACATCTACTATGCGCTCGGTGATTTTTGCTACGGCGGAGCGTCGAAGCCGAAATCCACGGACAGAACAGAGTGCATCATCGTAAGGCAGACCTTCAATTTTACGGACGGTGAGAGGGCGGAGGATTCCGAGCCCGAGATAATTCCGTGCAAGACGGACGACGGAAAGGGAGCATATACCTACCGACCGACTCCCGCAAAAGGCGCCGATTACAAAAAGATAATGAAATATATGAAGATAAAATAAATGACGGGCTTTCGCCCGTCATTTATTTTATATAATTTCAAAAGCTATTCAGTTTTTTTGCCGAACATCGCTTTGAGCGACTCCGATATTCTCTGGTGGCGGAGCTTTGTCGCGTTGAAATTCATGGAATCAAACGCAAGTTGCATAATCGGGCCCGAGCCGAACGCGCAGGCGATTGTGCCGACGCCCACCTTGCCGCCCAAGAGCCATCCCGTAAGCGTGACCGCGCTTTGCAAGCCGATTACGAGAATTCCGAGAGGCACTTTGGGAATTCTTTTTGCAATACCGACGATAAGCGTATCTCTCGGGCCGCAGCCGAGCGCCGCCATCATATAAAAGTACTGTGTATAGCCGATTATGAACAGTCCGACCGTCAGCATGAGCAGTGAGTCTATTATATTGTGCGGCTTCGGGACGAAGCCGAGATAGGAAAACAAGTCAACGCTTTTTCCGACGGTAAATGCGTCTATAATCATGGCAATTCCTATCGGCTCGCGAAGCAATATATCTATGACGAGAATGATAAGCGAAACTACAATGGATGCCGTGCCATACAGTATCCCCAGCGCTTTTGAAATTCCGAGGTTAAGAACATCCCACGGCGCGGCGCCTATATTTGCAAGAATCGTCAAATGCGCTCCGAAGCCGTTTATCGCAAGTGCAAAGAATGCCGTGAGTATATTGAGAAGAATCGACGGCAGGTTTTTGTTTTCCGGGAAAAGAAACCCTTTTTTCATTTCATTCCTTACGCGCAAAGAAAGCGTCGCTTATGACGACGCTTTCAAAAGGCGGTTTTATTATTTTTCTTTTTTTGACGAAAGGAAAGTATAAACAACAGCCGCAAGAGCTCCGCCGATAAGCGGCGCTACGATGAATACCCATACATTTGCAAGCGCGTCGCCGCCGACAAACAGAGCGGGGCCGAAGCTTCTCGCGGGGTTTACGGAAGTGCCTGTGAAATATATTCCGAGAATGTGAACGAGCGTGAGCGAAAGACCGATAACAAGTCCGGAAACGGCGCCGTTTTCGACCTTTGAGGTTACGCCGAGAATGGCGATAACAAATACAAATGTGAGGATTATTTCAATAAGAAGAGAGAGCGCGATATTGTCGTTGTAAAGTCCGTTTGCGCCGAGCGAGCTTTCTTTTCCGAGGAATGCTCTGAGAAGCGCCGCTCCTGCCGTTGCACCCGCAAACTGTGCGACGATATAGCCGATAAAATCACCGAATTTCAGCTTGCCGGTGACGAGCATGGCAAGTGAAACCGCCGGATTTATATGGCAGCCGGAGATGTTGCCGATGGAATAAGCCATGGCGACGATTACAAGTCCGAACGCAAGTGCCGTCATAAGATAAGCCGCATTCGGCTCTGTGCCGTTGCATCCGACCACTGCGGCTGTTCCGCAGGCAAAGAATACAAGTACGAATGTTCCGATGAATTCCGCAAGATATTTTTTGAAAGCGTTCATAATATTTCCTCCGAAAAAGTTTACAAATTTAATATACCACAGCTTTGCCCGTAAATCAACAACTATTCGTCAAAAAGTAACGACAAAATTTGCACAAAAAAATCGCGCTTCAAATGAAGCGCGATTTTTTATGTACCTGTTTATTCCGTAACAACCTCTGCGTCGGGAGCGTTCTTCTTTACGCTTTCGATGCCGTTTAAGCAGCTTGCCTTTGACTTGTAGCCTTCTGATGTGGCGATAATCTCGCCATTCTTTGCCTTGAGACGGAAGCGGTATTCGCCTGCCTTATCGGTATATACTTCAAACTTGGGATGCTTTACCTCTGCAAAGCCCTCGACGGTCTGGTCTTCGATTTCACCGATGCAGTTCTTTCTTACGCTTTCGATGCCGTTTTTGCAGGCAGCTTCCGAAGAATAAATCTCGGATGACGCGATAATCTCGCCGTTTCCCGCCTTAAGGTCGAATTTGATGCCGCTCTTGGTCGTCTTTACTGCAAACTTTCCCATTTTTGTAAATCCTTTCTGAATAATATTTTACGGTTTTTTCTGTGTTTTCCGATTCCATTATATAGCGGAATTTACATATTGTCAAGTTCAAAAATATCCGTCGGGGTGTTGAAGATTGCGCTTTCGGGTGGTATAATATAAAATGTGTTATTATAGATATACCGAACGGCTGTCTGCGGCGAGCCGCATAAGCCCGTTTTCGGGCGGAGCGCCGCTCTTAATGCAAAGCACCGAAGGCAAGAGAAAACCGTGCAAAGGAGAGAACAGAATGGAATACAAAAAATTTGCCGATATCCCGAACAGTTGCCCGCTTACGGACATACAGAAGGGCATTTATCTTGAATGTGCAAGCTCACCCGAGCTTGTGATATACAATATCGCGGTGGAATATCAGCTTCCGGAAGGCATTGACGAAGGTCGCTTTATCAAAGCGGTAAAAACGGCGGCAAAGGCGCACAAGGCGCTCTTTGCGACGGTGAGCGCTCCCGACGGTGAGCCCGTGATGCTCATAAAGGAGAGGGAGGTTGAGGTTTCCGTTAAGGATGTGTCCGATTTTGAGAGGGAAAAGCGCGAATTCATAAGACCTTTCGACCTCGAAAACGGGCCTCTGTTCCGCTTTGAGCTCTGCCGCACGGAAAAAGGACTTATGTTCTTATACGACATTCACCATATAGTCTTCGACGGAAGCTCCGTAGATGCGTTTGCAAGGCATATTGCCGCGGCGTATGACGGCAAAGCCGTACCCGAAGAGGAGCTTACCGTATTCGATGTTGCGCGCTCGGAGGCACAGCGGGAGGACGCGGATAAGTATGCAGACGACCTTGCCTACTACGAAAACAAATTCGGCGGTGCCGATGTGGATACAAAGCCTGTTGCGGATGTAGTCTGCGAGGGCGGATACGGCAACAGAGAGGAAGGCAGTTTTGTCGTAAACACCGAGGGAAGACTTTTGACCGCGCAGGTAAAAGAGTACGCAAAGGCTCACGGCGTAACCGAAAACGCCGTAATGATGAGCGCATACGCCTATACTCTTGCAAAGTTCAGCGGCACAAAGGCAAGCTCGTTTGCGACCGTTCACAACGGAAGAAAAGACGCAAGACTTTCCGAGACGGTGGGAATGTTCGTGCGCACGATGCCGATGTATTTTGAATTTACGGACGATATGGCGGTATCCGACTTCATCACGGAGGTCGGCAACGGATATTACGCGACAAAGCACAGGGACGCCGTTTCGTTTACGGAGCTTGCGGGACGCTACGGAGTATCGACCGATATGACATTTGTGTATCACGGCGAGCTTTTCGACGGCGTTAAGCTCGGAGGCGGCACGATGAATGCCGTTCTTTGCGATATCGGCGAAACTCTTACGGACTTTGACATAATAGTTATGAAAAAGGGCGGCATCTATGAGATAACGCCGCATTTCCGCAAAGAAATATACACGGAGGAATTCGCCCGTTCGTTTGCAGATACATATATCGAGGTGGCGAAGAATATGCTTTCCGCAAAAAAGCTTTCCGAGATAAATCTCGTATCGCGCGAAGCGGCGGAAAACATTGAGAAAATCAACCGCACAGAGTATGCGTATAACGACCAAAAGACGATTGTCGAGCAGTTTTACGAGACGGCAAGGAGAGTTCCCGACAGAATATGCCTTGTTTACGAGGACAAAAAATACACATACGCCGAGGTTGACAGAATAACCGAAAATCTTGCCAAAGCGCTTGTAAAGCAGGGCATCGGCAAAGAAAAGGTGGTCGGCGTAATCATTCCGCGCTGCGAGAATATGCTTTTATGCTCCCTTGCGGTGCTCAAGGCGGGCGGTGCGTATCTGCCTTTAGACCCGAGCTATCCGCCGGAAAGACTTAATCTTATGGTCAAGGATTCGGGCGCAACCCTTCTTCTGTACGCTCCCGAATACAAAGATGTAATCACGGACGAATTTACCGGAATAAGAATGTGCACTGATGAGATTGCCGCTCTCGGGGACGACGAGAGCATATCGCTCACGCTTCCCGAGCCGCACGATTTGTTTGTGATGCTTTATACATCCGGCTCGACGGGTACTCCGAAGGGCGTAATGATGGAGCACGGAAATGTGCTCGTCACCTGCGAATGGGAGAAAAAATATTACGGCATCAACGAGGATTCCAAGATAACGGCGTATGCAAGCTACGGCTTCGACGCGCACGCCTACGACCTGTATCCGGCAATAACGGCGGGAGCGGAGCTACATATCATTTCGGAGGAAATAAGGCTCGACTTTATCGCTTTGCGCGACTATTTTAACAAAAACGGCATAACCCATACCGTTATGACGATGCAGATAGGCAGACAGTTCGCGCTTTTGGGCGGACTCAAAACGCTCAAACATATCTCCGTCGCGGGAGAAAAGCTCACGCCTCTCGACCCGCCCGACGGAATGAATTTCTACAATCTTTACGGCCCGACGGAGGGCTCGATTATCACAAGCGGATTTTTGATGGACAAAAAGTATAACGATGTGCCGATAGGAAACGCTGTTGACAATCTTAAGATTTATGTTGCCGACTCCTGCGGAAGAATGCTCCCGGCAGGCGCCGTCGGCGAGCTGTGGATTTCGGGGCCTCATGTAACGAGAGGCTACCTCAACCGCCCCGAAAAAACCGCCGAGGCGTACGGAGTAAATACCTTCTGCGACGAAAAGGGCTATGAGAGAATATACCGCACGGGCGATATAGTCAGAATGTGGCACGACGGCAATTTGCAGTTTGTCGGAAGACGGGACGCACAGGTCAAGGTGAGAGGCTTCAGAGTCGAGCTTACCGAGGTGGAGGAGGTCATCCGCCGATTTGACGTAATTAAGGACGCAACGGTGGTTGCCTTTGACGCACCGTCAGGCGGGAAGGAGCTTGCGGCATACATAGTCTCCGGTGAAACCGTTGACATTCAAAAACTAAAGGACTTTATCCGCTCGGAAAAGCCCGCATACATGGTGCCGACTGTTGTTATGCAGATCGACGCAATACCGCTGACCCAGAACCAGAAGGTAAACAGACGTGCTCTGCCTGCCCCTGTACTGACAGCGGAAAAAAGCACAGGTGAAAATGCTTCCGCGCTGCCATTGAATGTACTTGAGACCCGTCTGAAGGCGATAGTTTCGGAGATAGTCGGCACGGAGAGCTTCGGTCTGACCGAGGAGTTTTCCTATTTAGGGCTTAATTCCATTTCCGCCATTCGTTTAGCGACCGTCATTTATAAAAAGTACGGCGTTTCGGTGAAAGCCACCGAGCTTATCTCCGGCGGTACGCTCAGAACGCTTGAGGATGCGATACTTGCATCGTGGATGGAGGAGAAGAAGCCTTCCGAAAAGCAGGAACAGACGGAAACAAGAAAAGCTGCTGACGCGTTCTGCCCTCTGAGCTTTACACAGCAGGGCGTATATGCCGAGTGCATGGCATCGCCCGAATCGACACGCTATAACACTCCCTTCTGCATCGCGCTTCCTGACAGCGTCAGCGTAAAGGAGCTGAGGGAGGCCGTGCGAAAGGTCGTGCTTGCCCATCCCTCATTCTCGATACGCTTTACCGTAAATGATAAGAATGAGACAGTTCAGTACTTTCTGAGCGATTACGAGCCGGAAATACCGATAAAGGAGATGAGCGCGGCGGCTAAATCGTTCGCGCAGGGCAATTTCGATACGCGCATCCCGGTAAAGGGAGACGACGAGATAGCGGAGCTTGCGGCGGCGCTTAACAATATGGCGACGTCCCTCGAAAAGAACGACGAAACGCGCCGTACGTTCCTTGCGAACGTATCCCACGATCTCCGCACGCCGATGAAGTCGGAGGCCAAGCG
>JAZQOM010000002.1:0-11333 GCA_045627885.1 Eubacteriales bacterium | reverse complement strand
AACTCATACGGCGGCTCCGCGCATTTTATGCCGGGATTTAACCTCATACATTCCTCTCCGACAGACGGAATCCATTGCATGGAGTCTTCATACTTGTCAAGCACCGTTTCCGAAGAATAAATTATCATCTCCGGGATTTCTTTTAATGTAACTTGATACTTCATTTCTTTTTCCTCCATAAAGAATTTTATGATGGAAATTTGAAGTTCGGTTTTTTGCTGTAATTTTCGGAGACTTTCTTCTTTTGCAGACAAAATTTTCATCACATCTTCTCCGGAAAAGATGCTTTTGATTTCATCAATAGATAATCCGAGCTGCCTGAAGAACTTGATTTTCGCCGCGGTTTCAAGCTGCGAACTTTCATAGAGACGATACCCTGTCCATTCGTCAACGGACGCGGGTATAAGAAGGTCTTTTTTTTCGTAAAACCTCAAAGCCTTTACCGTGGTATGCGATAACTTGGAAAACTCTCCGATTTTGAGCATAATAGATTCCTCCGTTTCCATCACATAAGAGATTATATTTTATCCTCTAAGGGGAGAGTCAATACTTTTTTTGAAATATTAAGAAGTTTTTTTAAGAAGTGATTTTTCAGTCTTTTCAACAATTTCGTATTTGTCAATATATGGCATGGTTTTATTGCCGAACAAGCAAAAAACCGCATTATGAATCCGCAGTTTTTCTGCGGATTATTTAATATTCGTCATCGCCGTCGCAGTCGTCGTCACCGTCATCGTCATCGAAGCTTTGCGAATCATCGTTTTCATCATCGAGAACTTCCGTCAAGAACATAAATTCCAGGATTTGCTCGGACAAGTCGAGCTCACCGTCGTCGTTCAAGTCAAAAGGACAGCCGAAAAGAGCCATAAAAAAACCTCACTTTTGAAAAATTATCCCTTGTTTACCGTAAGAGCAATTAAAAGCGACATATCATCGGGCTGGACTTTTGCTTCGACAGCTGCCTTGTTGCGGCGAATCGCGCCGCAGACTTTGCATTTGTGGGTGATAATAAATCCGCGCTTTGCGTCGGGCTCGGCACAAAGCGGCTCCATATCGCCGCCGCAGTTTGCCGCCCTGTCTCCGGGATTTATGTCGAGATGCTTCGAGTGCAGACAAAACGGGCAGTGATTTCTCGAGCTTTGCCCGAGAGGGAGCACTTCTTTGCCGCAGAATTCGCAGATAAAGCCGCTGTCGTTTTTTGTAAATCTTTTGCTTTCCGTAAAAATCACCTCACGCGGCGATTATAGCAGAAAAGCCGCAAAAAATCAATATCCCGCAAAAAAGCATAAGGTTGTGGCTATCATGCAGACAATGAAGCTGACGCCGAAGGCGTTTGAAATTCGCTCATGTGATTTCGCACCGCGCTTTTTTCTCATGTAGCGGATTTGTGAGCTTATCGAAAAGGCAATTCCGACTGCCGCCGCAAGAATCGCAAGGTCGCAGAAGATGTAGAACATTGATTTTCCCCCCCGTAAACGCGCTTTAATTTTATCTTACAAGAAGAATATATCACATCACCTGTCCCATAGAACGGACTCTGATTGCCTCTTGAATTTGACGCTAAAATGTGATAGAATATGAACGAACTATAACGAAAAGGGGAATTATTTACGAATATTTTTTACGAATTTCTTCACTTTACCGAATATAAATTCGAAGCTGCCCCGCAGGACTACGGCGTATTTCATATTGCGTCACTTGTTCTCTGCGCGATAGCCTTGTTTTTGCTGTGCAGATTTTTCAAGGATGCCGACGAGCGCACGGTAAATAAAATACTGCTTGTGTTCTCGGTTTGTTGCCTTGCGCTTGAGGTGTATAAGCAGGTCATATTCAGCTTCAATTATGACGGCGGAAATGTATCGTGGGACTATCAGTGGTATGCGTTCCCGTTCCAGTTCTGCTCGATGCCGATGTATACGGCACTGCTTGCCGTGATACTCAAAAAGGGGAGAGTACACGATGCGCTTCTTGTCTTTTTGGCGTGCTACGGGACGCTCGCGGGTATACTCGTGATGGCGATGCCCGGCGATGTCTTCACTCGGACTCTTATGATAGATGTGCAGACGATGTTCCACCACGGCTCACAGCTCGTTGTCGGACTGTATCTGCTTTTGTGCAAGAAGATAAAGCTGAACTTTCGCGCTATACTCGGCGGAACTCTCGTGTTCCTGTCGGTTTTGACGATAGCGCTTTTGCTCGATATCGTCTTCGTAAAGACGGGAGCGGTAGGCGAAGAAACATTTAATATGTTCTATGTAAGCCCGTATTTCGACTCAACGCTTCCCGTGTATAAAGACCTTTACCACAGCCTGCCGTATCCCGTGTTCTTTGCACTGTACGCCGTCCCGTTTATCGCGGCGTCGTCACTGATGTTCGGAATTCGTGTCTTGTTCGACAGAGTTTTAGCAAAAAAACGCGGCGCTCGTAAATGAGCTTGCCATCGACAATCCATAAAAACAAAAGACGGCTTTGCGTGACGCAAAGCCGTATTTTTATGTCGGATTTTTTACTTGTTCATTGCTTCTTCAACCGCAACTGCGCACGCGACCGTAGCGCCGACCATCGGGTTGTTGCCCATTCCGATAAGTCCCATCATTTCAACATGGGCGGGAACGGAGGACGAGCCTGCGAACTGTGCGTCGCTGTGCATACGGCCCATCGTATCGGTCATACCGTAGGAGGAGGGGCCTGCTCCCATATTATCGGGATGCAGCGTTCTTCCCGTGCCGCCGCCGGATGCAACGGAGAAATATTTTCTGCCGTTTTCGATGCACCACTTCTTGTATGTTCCCGCAACGGGATGCTGGAAACGCGTCGGATTAGTGGAGTTGCCCGTTATCGAAACGCCGACATTCTCGAGCTTCATTATTGCAACGCCCTCGGGAACATTGTCCGCGCCGTAGCACTTGACATTTGCTCTCGCGCCCTTGGAATACGGCTTCTCCGAAACGACCTTGACTTCCTCTGTGTACGGGTCGAATTCCGTCTCAACGAAAGTAAATCCGTTGATTCTCGAAATTATCATCGCGGCGTCCTTGCCGAGACCGTTGAGGATTACGCGCAGGGGCTTTACTCTTACTTTGTTCGCGTTGAGCGCAATCTTTATTGCGCCCTCTGCCGCGGCAAAGCTCTCGTGACCTGCGAGGAAGCAAAAGCATTCGGTATCCTCGGAAAGAAGCATCTTGCCGAGATTGCCGTGACCGAGTCCGACCTTGCGGTTCTCGGCGACGGAGCCGGGAATGCAGAAGCTCTGCAAACCGATTCCGATTGCGGCTGCGGCGTCTGCCGCCTTTTTGCAGCCTGTCTTTATTGCGATTGCACAGCCGACGGTATACGCCCATTTTGCGTTTTCGAAGCATATCGGCTGTGTTTCCTGAACTATTGTGTAGGGGTCAATACCTTTTGCGGCGCAAATTTCTTTGCACTCTTCAACGGAGCTTATGCCGTATTCTTTCAAGACTGCGAGGATTTTCGCTTCGCGTCTTTCGTAATTTTCAAAAAGTGCCATTTTTTCTTCCTCCTTACTGCTTACGCGGGTCGATGTATCTTACGGCGCCGTCCTCTTCGGAGAATCTGCCGTAGTGTCCCATCGCCTTGTTGTAAGCGGTTGTAGGATCGTCGCCCTTCTTGATGAAGTCGGTCATTTTGCCGAGATTTACAAACTCGTAGCCGATAACCTGGTCGTCGGCATCGAGAGCCATTCTCGTACAATATCCCTCTGTCATCTCGAGGTATCTTACGCCCTTTTCCTTGGTTCCGTACATAGTGCCTATCATGGAGCGTGCGCCCTTGCCCAAGTCTTCCATACCGGCGCCTATTGTAAGTCCGTTTTCGGAGAAAGCGCTCTGGCTTCTGCCGTAGACTATCTGCAAGAACAGCTCACGCATGGCGGTATTTATCGCATCGCATACAAGGTCGGTGTTGAGCGCTTCGAGAATCGTCTTTCCGGGCAGAATTTCAGCCGCCATAGCCGCCGAATGAGTCATACCCGAGCAACCGATAGTCTCGACCAAAGCTTCCTCGATAATGCCGTTTTTGACATTGAGAGAGAGCTTGCACGCGCCCTGCTGGGGAGCGCACCAGCCGATGCCGTGCGTATATGCGGAGATGTCCTTTATCTCGTATGCCTTAACCCAGTTGCCCTCTTCGGGAATGGGAGCGGGACCGTGCTTCGGGCCTTTGGCAACATAGGTCATATCCTGCACTTCTTTTGAGAGAATGCAACTCATTGTGAATACTCCTTATTTGATTATTTCGCCGAAAGCGCCGACGGAGATAGCCGCAGCGTTTGACTCATCGGTATCTACATGCATTGCGGGAGCAAACTTGTCGGATACTCTTACAACAACATCGTCAAATACGGTCGTGCGCTCGGAGATGTACTTAACCTTAACAATCTGCTTGTCCTCTACGCCGAAATCCTTTGCGGCTTCGGGAGTGAGGTGAATATGTCTTTTTGCGACGATAACGCCTTCGCTGATTTCGACCTCGCCTGCGGGGCCGACGAGCTTGCAGGCGCCGCTTCCGGCGATATCTCCGGATTCGCGAATGGGAGCGCTTACGCCGAGAGTGCGGGCATCTGTAAGAGAAATCTCAACCTGAGTAGCCTTTCTTGCGGGGCCGAGAATGCTGACGCCGGGAATTGTCTTCTTGGGGCCTACGACATCAACCTTCTGCTCGCTTGCAAACTGACCGGGCTGAGAGAGCATTTTCTTTACGGTGAGCTGTGCGCCCTTTCCGAACAGAGCCTCGATGTGCTCCTCTGTGAGATGAACATGACGCGCGGAAGTTTCGATGAGAATTTTGTTTTCCATGATTTTTTCCTTTCGTATATGTAAATTTATATTTTTGCAACAGTTTATTTTATCACGCGAAAAATATATTGTAAAGAGTTTTACGCATTTTATTCGAGATAGAGCAAATCAATATCCGAAAGATATTCGCAGTCGAGCGTGGTCATCGCTCTGAAAAAGCGCTTTGTACCGCATTTTTTGCACGAAATTTCAACCCCGTCGTCCTTTACCGTTACGGCAAGGGAAGAGGAATCCTTGTCCTCGCAGTCGCAGATTATTCTGCCCTCTGCTTTGAGATTTCCCAAAAGCCGCAAGAGCTGTTCTTTTATGCTGCTTCTGTCAACCGTGACTTTGTCCGCGTCGAGGTCGATGCCTGCTTCTTCGGCAATTCTGCGTATTTCCTTTTCGTTTTCTTCGACAGCTCCGCTGACGGCTTCGGCAGGGCCGATGAATACGGACGGCAGTCCCGTAACGGGGCAACCGAGCTCAAAAAAGCTTCCCGAAAGAAGCGCATCGCCGGAAACGATGTAGCTGTGCGGATTTTCGCAAAATATGCACGGAGCGGAAATTATCACCTTTCCGTCATCGCCCGTTCTCGCTTCGAGAGCGCTCGAGCCGCAGGCGCATTTGAGCTTTATCTTTCCGTTTTCCTTTGCAAACGGCTTAGCAGAGCCGAATACCGCCTCACTGCACGAGGGGCATCTGTATACGATTACATTTTCGTTATTTGTCATTTTCGAGAATGTTCCTTTCGTAATGGAAGAGATATTGCTGTATTATTCCGGCGTTTTCGCCGAAAACGGAGACATCAAAAGAATCCCCGTAATACTTGTTTATCACGCGCTTTATCCACACATCTATCGGAAAGCTCTCGCAGTGAGAAAATCCGAAAAGACCGGTGCAGGCGGCGACCTTCGGGCCGACGCCCTTTATCTTCATAAGCTCGGCGCAAAGCTCGTCCGCGGAGAGCGTTTTTGCGTGTTCTATGTCAAATTCGCCCGAGCAGACCTTGCAGGCGGCGTCATATATGTATTTTGCCCTAAATCCCGTGCGGCAATCAAAAATCGCCGCTTCGCCCGCATTTTTCAGCGCTTCGGCGCTCGGAAAAGCAAAATACGCCTTTCCGTCGCAGGCGACGAATTTTTCGCCGAATCTTTGCGAAATGGTTTCTATTATCTTCCTGATTCTCGGAATGTTGTTGTTCTGCGAAATAATAAACGAGCAGATGACCTCCCACGGCTCTTGCTTCAGTATGCGTATTCCGCTGCCGAGCCTTGCGCATTCCGCGGCGTGCGCATCACCAATCGAAGCGATTATCGCGCCGTAGTCTCGGTCGAGGTCGAAATACGGATACCATATATTTTCAAAATCCGATTTTGCGGTGTTCTCGAATATTATGTCATTACCGCAAGACCTTACCGCAAGAAATTTACCGAATGCGACGCCCGTATATCTTACGCCGCTTTTGTATTCCGAATCCCGCGTAAAGCGAAACTGCTGACCGCATTCGAATATCTGTGCAAGGTCGAAATTTTCCGCGTTTTTAATAATCGCGTCCTTGCCGAACAATACTTCCATTTATTTTTTGCCGTTCATGGAAAAATGCTCCGAGCCGCATAAAAACGCAACGGTTCTCTCTATGCTGTCCTTTGAATTTTTCCAGTCCTCGTCCTTATATCTGTAATCGAATTTTTTACAGTACCACGAAACATCCTCATTGAGCGTTTCGGCATAGCTCTGCTCAAGCCCGGATATTGTTTTGTAAAATTCCGCAAACAACTTTTTGGGGAGCTCTGCAGATGCTGTTTTTATGAATCTCGAATAGTGGCGCAGGCAGAAATACGGCTGTGATTCAAGCTTTTTGCGGAATTCCGAGTCCGTTTCGTAAAGATACGCCGCCGTCTCGAACATCTTTGAAAGCTTTTCCGAGACCTTGTCGCAGATATAACAGCCGTCCGCGTCCGCCAAAATCGAATCGGCGAGCTTTTCGGGCTTTGAGAATGCTCCGCCCTTCAAGTCTTTGCGTATTTTTTCGCCGAGGTGGCTTTCGAGTATGAGCCCGACCTGAAGCCGCTTCTGCATACCGAGAAGATATGCAAAATGCTCGTCGCAAAAGCCCGAGTTGTTTGTGGCTATTCTGACATCCGGCTCCATCATGGCGCCGCCCATCAGTATCTCGAATTCCCGCGAGGTGAGCATATCGTAAAGCGTGCAGAACGGGCAACCGTCCTTTTTGTCAAAGGCTTCGTTTACGGGAATTGTGTAAATCTTTTCCGCCATATTATTTGTTCACCGCGCCTAGCTTTATGGATATTGCGGGGCGAACTCCGAGACTTATTCCGGAGAGCTGACCGCCGTAGCTTATCTCACCGTCGGAATAGCATATCGCGTTGTATGAGCCCGTAAAGCCGGTGCTTCTGAGCCAGAACCAGCTTCCGACAATCTTTGTTTTGTTTTTCTCTTTGGTGTATTCGTGACAGCCTTTTTTGAGTGCGTACGCGGTAGCTTTTGCAGGCTGTCTGCCGCCCGCCTTTGCCATCATCGAGCTGTACTCCTGAATGTTGAGCAAGAAAACTTTGTCCGTACTGTCTTTTCCCGCCGAAGATTCATATTCGGGATTGTCCTCGCTTACCGATGTATGCGAGCCGATAGCCGCCTTTTCCTCCGCGCTGAAGGCGTCGTTATAAAAATCTCCGTTTAAGAAGGTGCGCAGAGAAGATGTGCTCCATGCGCCGCTTCCGCTTTCGTCAAAGGGCATAAAGTCGATGACTTTCTTCGTGAGAAGAATCATATTCTCCTCATCTACCGAAACGACGAGCCATTCGAGAGGGGCTTTGCCGTTTTCGTCCTGCGTGTATGAGCCGAATGTAATGCTGTCACCCACGGAGAGCCCGTAGTATTTGATGGGCTCAAGAAGAGCCTTGCTGTCCTTGTAGTCACCGAGAAGGCGGAGAATCGACGCGGCTTTGTCGTACTTGTCGTTGGAGATGTAGGACTTTGCGCGAAGATACGAATTCTCCTTGTCGCCGTCGTCAATTTTTTCCTCATCGTCTTCGCCTATGCTTTCGCCGTGCTCGTAGGCGTAGAGCATTCTTGCCTGCTTTGCAAGAGATTTGCTTTCTTTGTAATTGCCGAGCTCGTCAAAGAGCTTTATGGCTTTTGCGTATTCGCCCTGGTCCATGGCGCCGGTCGCGTCACTGTATTTGAGCATCGGCTTAATGACATGGTTTATCAGTATCACTATGGCTACGACTATTGCCACAGCCGCAGCAAGCTGAAGATATTTGGTTATTTCATTCTTTTTGCTTTTTTTATCCATATTTCCTCCGTCAGCCGTTTATCAGTTTGACTTTTCCGCCGTCGGTAATCTTCGAGGGCGATGTAATAACGGTTTCTCCTTTTTTAATGCCGTCGGTTATGCAGACTCTTTCGCCGTCCGAGAGGGCGACGGTGACATTTCTGCGCTTTGCGACGCCTTTTTCGCATACAAATACATAATCAGCCGCTCCGTCCTTCATCATCGCTTGCTTCGGAAGAATAAAGCCTTCGGCGCTTCCGAAATCGGGTACTGCCGTGACAAAGCTGAAATCTTCGTAATATTTTCTGCAATCGCCCTCTAACGAAAGCGTGTAGCATATTGCGTTTGCCGTGTCGGCGCGTTTTACGATTTTACCCGTAAAGCCGAGCTCTTTTCCCTCCGAGTTGCAGAGCTTTACCGAGCTTCCGTAGGGAAGAAGCGGCGCCCACAGCTCTATTGAAATGTTTACGGTATAGAGCCTGTCGTCGTCTATTTCAAAAAGCTCATCGCCCACACTTATATTTTTCCCGTTTGAGATGTTTATGCGGCATATTCTGCCCGATACATCCGCCTTTACGAAAATATTGTCGCAAGCCGTTTTGTTTGTGAGCAAAGTTTCAATCTGCTTGGCAAGAGAATCGCAGGTAGTCTGCGCTTCAAAGTTGCCGCCCGCGACGAGCATTTCGGCTTCGTCTTTTTGCCGCATAAGCTCAAGAAGCATATCCGTATATTCGCCGGAAAGATACGCCACGGTATCTCCCTTTTCGACGGTGTCGCCGCTTTTGACGATAAGCTCTTTTACCGTTGCGTCGCTTGCGCTTTTCTGAGCATATTTCATAAGCGGCTCAATCATTCCGCTTGCCTTTACATTACATTCGAGCACTCCCGTCTCGGATAGCTTTACGGATTTTACTGGAGTTCTTCCCGAAAAAGCCGCGATGAGTATAACCGCGACGATTATGGCGACCGCCGCCGCGGCTATTCCGATATATAACAGTTTTTTGCCACTTTTCGAAAGCTTCATACAAAATGCCTTTCAAAATACGACTATACACAGTAATACTACCACACGGCGAAGATAAAATCAAGATATTTACCCAATTCAAAGGCAACAATAAATGTATATGATTTTTCCTTTGAGAAATTTGAATATTTCTTGCGCTTCTCGCGAAAGTTCTCCTTTCTCTTGATGATGATTGTAAAGATAGTCCACGGCAGAAGCGGCAAGGTTACTTATCTCATCAAATGTAACATTTTCGCCGTTGATGATGTAATCATACACCGGCTTGATGAGAGCCGCGAATTCGGCGGTATCGCCTTTTGCTCCCGTGTCGCGCATAATCTTCGATGCGACGGCAGAGATTGAAGAGTCGTTTAACATCTTCCCGTGTGTTACGGTCTTCTGAAGCTTGAGGAGCTTTTTCAAATTCTCGTTGTCTTCTCTGAGCTTCGCGTTCTCCCTCTCGACTGCCGCCTTCGCCTCTTGATTTGCCTTGACCTTCGCTTCGTCACGAAGGGAATAAAGGGCGCTTTCTCCAATCGCTCCGCTCGGTCTTTCGGTGTATCCGTAATGGCGCAGCACATCTTCGGGCAAAATATCCGGAAAATACCTGTTGACATAATCAAGTAAATCGGATATACTGATGGTGGAAGTGGTAACAGAAAGCGAATCATTATTCGCATATCTGGGCGATTTTGTCGCAGCCGCTTCTTTTTTTGTGTTTATCGCATAAAGGACATCCACATCGTCCACAGCATTTGTAAAGCTATTTACAACCGACCGCACAATATAAATATTTGTCTCATCATTTGCCGCTCCTATCAAGATATATGACCTTTTTGCATTTTCTTTTTTAGGAGTAAGTTCATTAAGCTTTATTGAGTTTTGAAGAACGCTTCCTATATTTGCAGTGATAGGAGAAATTACATTAAGCTTTCTCGTAAGACCGTGCTTTAATCCGTCTGTAGTAAGAACAACATCCTTACCTATATCGTCGACATATACGCTTACACTGCCGTCCTTGTGCCTTGTGCCGATTTTAGCGGCGTTTTTCTTTGCTTCAAATACGGTATCCGCACGGTTATATACTTTGGATATATCCACAGCCGTAACTTTCATATCCGGTTTTGAAGTCAAAGCCTCGTATGAATATTTTTCGCCCTTCGCTTCATCGCGGAGGGAATTCAGTATATTTCCAGCGCCTGAATTTTCTGTATCGCTTCCGCTTCCGAATTGTTCTTCACTATCAAAGCCATTTTTTTCAGCATCTCGTTTTTGTTCGGCTTTGACGGCTTCGGCATAAGTTCGATAATCTTCAAGAGTGAATCTGCTGAATATTTCTTGCTGGCACAAGTTTTCAATAGTGTCATTTTGTAATCTTCTGTTTGCATTGAATATATCCCCCATTGCATATCTTATTGCATCAAAATATGGCGTGGTTTTAAGAACGGCATTTACTTTCGGTGCTTCGATGTCGCTGTTCTTGTCGATCAAAAAGAACGCATCATCACCGGCAGGAATAACTACTTCGTTTTTGTCGGTCAAAGGGAACTTGTAGCCGTTCTTTTTGAAATCGGCATAATTCGAAAATGCTCTTTGCTCCGCATCATACGAAACGACACCGTTGTAACTTATCCACCCGAAATTATTATATTGTTCCTCGGTGTAGTTGTCAATGCTTTTACTTCTCTCGCTATACCGTATATCCTTGCTATCGGTAGGATTGAGGTTATCCGTGCGCTTGACTTGTTCGGGATAAAAAGTGACGTAGCTCAATCCGCGGCTGACCACCTTATCGCCGTAGCCGCCCGTAGCTCCCTCGTCGAGAATCAAGCCGTCGTAATCATAGCCTTTCTCCTCGAGAAACTCCTGCAAATCCATTCCGTCCATCCAGTCGGGAAGACCGCTTTCCATAAGCGCAGTTCCCGTGCCCCACTTTTGATAGTATTCGTTATAGAATATATCCCTCTCGGTCTTCTTCCTTGTGTCAAACGGCTTTTTGATGTTAAGATATACGGAATATGTATCGGGATTATTTGCCGTCTTTTTATAGCCGAGACTGCTCGCTCCTTGCCCTTGGTATCTGTCGGCATAGTCTTTGTTTGGGGTGAAATAGCTCCCACTGTTGAATACAGTAAAACCGGAATTCGGTGTCCCGTGATACATTACAAGCAAATTGCCGTCCGCATCTCTCACCTTGCTGTCTTTGAAATACGCACGCTGCCCTTCGGAAAGCTCCCTG
>JAZQOM010000001.1:0-4765 GCA_045627885.1 Eubacteriales bacterium | reverse complement strand
GTAGTGCTCATCGGGAGTAGCCGTAGAGCCGTTGTGGTTACCGGAGATAACATCAACATTTTCGGTAGCAACATCAACGGAGCCGCCTTCGTTTGCGACATAGTTGACGGTTGCTTTCTTCTCGGTCCACAGAGCGTGAATCTCGGTTGCCTTTGTAATAGCCGTTTTTTCGAAATCGAACTTTTCGGAGAAAGTGCCGTCCGTGTACCAGCCGCCGAAATCGTAGTTGTCGGAAGTGGGCTCGGGAGAAGGTTCTTCTGCGTAATCACCGTAGTCAACATTCTGACCGCCGGGATTTGTTCCGTGCTCGTGCATATTGAATGTTACGGGATAATTATTTATTGTAAAGAATGCGTAGTATTTTGCGGGAACATATACATCTGTATCGCTGTCCTTGGAGGGAACGAATGTCTCCTCGGTGCCGTATGTTTCGCTTTCGCTGCTGTTTGCCCATTCAGAGAAGGTGTAACCTTCGTCGGCAACGGCAACTGCGCCCTTCGGCGTACCGTTATCTGCTTTTATCGTTTCGTTTTTGGAGGAGTCCGTTGAGGTTTCGCCTACGAGCTTAACCTTACCGCCTTTTGTTGCAACATAGTCTATTGTTACATCGTCTTCGGTGTACTGAGCGTGGAGGGTGATATCTTCCGTTACGCCGGTGTTGTCAAAGTTAAATTCGTTTTTGCCCTGCTCATCGGTCGTCCACTTTGTAAATGTGTAGCCGGGCTTTTCGGGAACGGAGGGCTTTTTAGCCTTTGTGCCCTTGCCGATTACCTGGTCTTCGGGAGTTTCGGTGGTAGCGCCGTGTGTATTGAACTTTACCGTTACATTGGGGAGCTTGTATGCAACCTCAATGCTGTGGTTTGCATCGACATCTTCAAAGAGATACGAAGCCGAATGCGAGGTTAAATCCGTACCGTCGAGCGCTTCGCCGTCAATCTTGATGTAGTCGAGCTCATAATACTGGTCAGGAGAGTAATTGAATGTTACATCGTTTTCGTTTTCGAGGCCGCTGTGGTCTTTAACGGTAACTTTGTCTTCGTCGTTAAGAGTCTTCTCCTGAGAAGCGTTTGTCTTGTATTTGAGAGTACCGTTTACAATCTTTGTCGTTATTTCGCAGTCAACTCTCTTGAGCTTGGGCGACGGAGCTTCATAGGTATCACGCGGAGTATCTCCGTCCGTATTGTAGTATTTTGCCGTTGCCTTGCCCTTGTTTGTTTCGGCTGTGTGGTCTACGGCATTCTTGAACGGGTCATTATCGTTATCGACATGAGCGTCGAGAGTCATCTTTACGAGAGTGTGGGGAAGGTCTTTGACAACGAAAGTACCATTTACGGTAGTTTTGCCCTTCGACCAGTCGTGAGAGAATTTCGTTCCGGCATCTTCCCATTTGGAGGTTTCTTCGTTAAAGATGTATCCGTGAACGCCGTCGATGATAAATCCGTCGTTTACCGTATCGGTGATAACGACCTTTTTATACTTGACGCCGCCGAATCTTCTGTCAAGAAGGTCGGAAATCTCGTCGGATGTTCCGTAGGTCGTCCAAATCTTCTTCGCAGCGTCCTTTTCCGTTATTCTCGAATAAAGCGTTGTCTGTGTCGAAAGCTTGCCCGACTTGACTTTTCCGTTTGAATCGAGGTCTTCGGGAGCAAGGAGCTTTGTAATTTCTCTTATGCTCGTCTGAATCTTATCGCTGTTTGTTCCCGAAACGCCTGTACCGTCGAACTTGCCGTCGTAGTACATATTTGTTCCGTTGGAGCCTTTGGCGGGTACAATCCAGAGAACCCTATCCTTTGCGTAGTAGCCCTTGATGACCTGTGCGGCAGCGTCGAGCGCATCGGTGTACTTTTGGTCGATGTCGGCGCCCTTGGGGCTGGCACTTGTGCCGACATTGTACTCACCGAGCAAGAAGCCGTCAAATTCCATTATGATATAGTCATAATTTGTCTTTGCGGCAACATCGTTGATAACATTGGCAAAGTCGTAAATTGTGTGGTGCATACTTTCGCCGAGCAGTCCGGACTCTTTGAAAAGAGCGTTACTTTCGATAGCCTTTATACTGTCGGTATAGTTTGTCTTATTTGTCTTTTTTATCGTTCCCTTGAACGATGCCGTTGCTTCGCAGGTATCCTTCGGCGTCTGGAACAGATAATAATCTACATCCGCGTACATCGCGGTAATTCCGAGCGCTGTCTTGAGCTTGGTGACATCAAGGTCATGTCTGGTGCAAAGTGTTCCCAAGAACAAAACTTTACCTGTAAGTCTTCCCGAAGCATCTTCGGATGTGAGCGTGATGGTGAGGTCTTGCTTTTCCCCGTCATCCCATTCAGCGGTTTTGGTGAGCAGTGATTTCTGCTCGGTGTCGTCTGCCGTAACAACGGTCACATTTACAACGCAAGCGACCATTACAAGTGCAAGAAGCAGACAGAAGAGTCTTTTTTTCATGACTCGCCCTCCTTTTTGTTTTCTTCTCGATAATAATCATAAGAAGAATATATTGTCAATCATAATGATAGCACAAGCCATCGGACCTGTCAATACTATATATAAATTATCATATAAATTATTATAAATTTTTTTAATAATCTCAGCCGCGGAGCTCTTGAAATTGCACGAATACTGTGATAAAATTAGAATGGATTTATATATTGCAAACTTTTGAATGCGAAAACAAGCCCGAGCGGAGGAAGATTATGAAGAAGAGATTATTGAGCCTTTTTATGTGCGTCGCGATTATACTGTGCACCGTACCGTTTTATTTTACGGTAAGCGCCGCAGGTGTTCTTGACAACATAGTAATATACGCTGCCGAAAGCAAGGCAAGCGGACTTACTCTTGACACGAGAGTAACGGTTCAGAGCAGCGGAGGATACAGCTCATCCTATACCGGTACAATATGCCTTACTCCCTCGATGGATGCAAGCAAGATGAAGCTGTGGTGGACGACTTCGACCGGCGAAACAGAGGGAATTACGGTAAAAAAGAGCAAAACCACGGTCACAAACGGCTCACAGGCAATTCCCGCAGTAGGAGCGACCGCCCAGAGCTATACCTTTACATACAATAAGCAGAGCGTGACGATAAACATAAAAACGGTTGTCATCAATCCCTCGGATAAGGTGGATGTTCTCTATCTCACGGTTGACGAAAATTATGTTGACGAAGACGGATTCCGCCATACGATAGCCGCGATGAACAATTCGGATAATCACTCTGTCGAGTGCCGCGGAAGCCTTGTTTTGGGCAAAAACAGCTACTATATGACGCTCAAGGGCAGAGGAAATTACACTTGGAAATACAGCAAAAAGCCGTACAATCTTACACTCTATTCTGATGAAACATATTCGTCAAAGCAGTCTTCAAAAACGATGATAGACGGCGTAAAGTGCAAGAAATACAGCCTTCTTGCCAACTACGCAGATGGCTCTCTTATGAGAAATAAGATAGGCTATGACCTCGCATACGACCTCGGAATAGGCTTACAGTCGCGTTTTGTGGATGTGTGGCTCAACGGAGAATACCTCGGCAACTATCTGCTCACTCCCAAAACGGATACCGTTGCTCCCGATGACGGATATCAGCTTGAACTCGATAACAAGGCGGAAGACCAATCAAATCCCGAAGCGGACATTCAGATAGCGCTTCACGATTTCATCAAAAAGACAAGCGGCTCCGAGAATGTATTTACCGTAAAAGATAACGGCGCAAAGGCAACTAAGGAGGAAATCACCGCATGGCTCACGAAGGCACTTGACGCTGTAAAAAATGACAATGGCGATTACCGTGACTACTTTGATATCGACAGCTTTGCCAAAATGTATCTTATTCACGAGCTTTGCAAAAACTACGATGTCATAGCGGGAAGTATATTTATGTACCGCAACGGCGTTACCGATGACGACAAGATGTTCGCGAGCCCCGTCTGGGACCTCGACAACGCCTTGGGACGCACCGGCGATTGCCCGTACAGCGGAGTATCAAATACAATTCAGCACAGCGCGGACAGCTGGTATATCGACAGTATTGACCCCGCAAAAGCAGACTCTCTGTTCCAGTTCTTGGGCAAGCACGCCGATTTTATGGAGAGAGTTTACGAAATATACAACGACTACAAGTGGGCGTTTGACAAGGCGCTTACCAATATAGACACGCAAAAGGCGATTCTCGCGTCCTCCGCCGCGTCTAACTACAGCGTATGGAGCGCAACGCAGACAGAATACAACAACACCTATTTTTCATCCGCCAAGACGGTCGGCACCGGCACATACGCATATTCTCAGGTGCAGACAAAGACTTTTGATAACTATGTCACAAACTTCAAAAACTATTTGACGGCAAGACTTAAATTTTTCAGTGATAATCTCTATGTTGAAGCTCCGACGGTAAGCGTAACGGGAAATACGACATATTCGGTCGGAGATACGCTGAAATTTACGGCTACATCCGTAACAAACGGCGTATATCAGTGGCAGGTTTCGACAGACGGAGAAGAGTGGAGCGATATCGACGGCGCAACATCAAATGTGTATTCCGTCAAGGCGACTGCCGATATGGACGGCAATTTGTATCGCTGCAATGTGAGAAAAAAGGGAAGCACGGTTTCCACATCAAGAGTTGCAAAAGTCGCTACAAAGAGTGCTCTTGTAACCGCGGACGCTCCGAAAGAGGTACATATTCATTCGGTTGCCGAAGCGTGGACATCAAATGATACGCAGCATTGGCACGAGTGCTCATGCGGCGAGATAAAGAGCGATTTGGGCGACCATGT